>DASSZE010000017.1:0-36936 GCA_035713675.1 Gaiellaceae bacterium
ACCGCTGGGACGAGCGCGTCGACACGTGGGAGGAGGTCGCCGAGAGCGAGGCGTTCCTCGCGCTCCGCGACCGGGTCGTCGAGCTCGCGCAGCCGCAGCCGGACGACGAGGTCGTCGACCTCGGCGCCGGAACGGGGTTGCTCGCGCTCGCCCTCGCGCCGACCGTCGCGGAGGTTGTCGCGGTCGACATCTCCGGACGGATGCTCGAACGGCTCGACCGGCGTGCCGCGAGCGACGGCGTCGGCAACCTCCGCACGCTCGAGGCCGACCTGCGGCACCTGCCGCTCGACGACGAGTCGGCGACGCTCATCGTCTCGAACTACGCGTTCCACCATCTCGACGACGCGGGCAAGGAGCTGGCGCTCGCCGAGGCACGGCGGATCCTGCGCCCGGGCGGACGGCTCGTGCTCTGCGACATGATGTTCTCGCTCTCCTTCGAGCCGCGCGATCGGCAGCTCGTCGCGGAGAAGGTCGTCGCGATGCTGAAGCGGGGGCCTGCGGGCGTCGTCCGCATCCTCCGCAACGTGGGGCGGGTGATCGCGGGACGCTGGGAGAAGCCGGCGACGCCGGCGACGTGGGAGGAGATGCTGGTCGCGCGAGGCTTCGAGGGCGTGCGGATCGAGCTGCTCGAGCACGAGGCGGCGGTGGCGGTCGCACGTCGGCCCGATCTCAGTACCGGGGGAGCTCGAGGGCGCGCCGCCCGAGCAGCTTCCAGCGGGCGCTGAAGAGCGCGTTGCTCCAGCTCTCGCGCCGTCCCGTGAGCGGGTTGTTCACGAGCAGATAGCCCTTGCCGCCGCCCACGAGCAGGATCGCGTGCTCGTTCAGGTTGGCCGTGATCTTGCGCCCGGACGGAGTCAGCCAGCTGAGGTACGGGCCGGGTGCGAGCCCGACCCAGGCGAGGACCGGATGGCCGGCGAGAACGGCGGCACGCACGGCGGCGAAGCTGCGTCCGTGCAGGTCGAGCAGGCGGACGCCGTAGCGCGCCGCCAGAGCGCGGACCGGCGGCTCGTAGACGCCGAAGCCTCCCTCGGTGCCGCCGCCTGCCGGCCGGCCGACGAAGCCGCGCTCCGGGTCGCCCCAGCGGAAGAGCGCGCTGCCGGCCACCGGCTCCGGGTCGAGCGGCCCGCTGCGCGGCAGGCGCTCCTGCAGCTCCAGCTGGCCGGCCCGCACGCCCGCTGCGGCGAGAAGCATCGAGAGCGCCGTCGCCTCGCAGTCGTTGTGCAGCACCTGGCGCACCGGCCGCACGGCGATCCTCGTCAGCAGCGGCACGACCGGGAGATCGACGCGACGCTGGTGGGCCGCCAGCGCCCGCCTGGCGACGCGCAGCGCGCGGTGAAGCGGAACGGCGACCTTCAGCTGCGCCCGGCCGCGGCGGACTTCCACGAAGTCCGGGAGGCCGATCCGCCGCTGTCCGGGATGGAGCGTCTCGACCCGCTCGCCGGCGGCGTAGACGGCCAGCGGTGGCGGAGGCGCGGCCGTCCGGGTCGTCGCCGGGCGGCCGCCCGCGCACCCGGCGAGCACGGCTCCCGCGCAGAGCACGGTGAGGAGAGACGCGACCCGCATCGCCGCCACGGTAGTCGCCGCTGATGAGAGCTACGGGTGGAGCTCGGCTGGCGGACGGGCGGCGTCACCCGGACGTCCCCCAGCTGCGACTCGAGGCCGTGAGCCAGGTGCGGCCGCGCGCTAGGAGCCGGGCTTCAGGTGGAAGTAGGCCTCGTAGATCTTCTTTGCCGCCGGCGCGGCGGCCTGTGCGCCGAAGCCGCCCCGCTCGACCATCACGACGACCACGAGCTTGGGGTGATTGAAGGGCGCCCACGACGCGTACCACGAGTGGTCGGGGCAGCTCCCGCCGCACGTCTCGGCGGTGCCCGTCTTGCCGGCGACGGTGGGGTGGAAGCCGGAGAAGACCATGGATGACGTCCCGCCCGGGCCGTTGGCCGCCTCGTACAGGCCCTGCTTGATCGCCGACGTGTAGGGAGAGAGGTGCAGCTTCCGGACCGGCTTGAAGTGGAGCACGTGGCGGACGCCGTTCCGCCAGACCGCCTCGCCGACGTGCGGCCGCACGACGGTGCCGCCGTTGATCAGCGCCGAGTACGCGACCGCGAGCTGGAGCGGGCTGACCTCGAGCGCGCCCTGGCCGATCGCGAGGTTGACCGTCTGTCCCTCCGTCCACGGGAAGCCGAACAGCTTCTGGAACGAGCGCGGCGTGGGGAGGTAGCCGGCGAACGCGCCCGTGAGGTCGACCGGCGGCCGCTTGCCGAGGCCGAGCTTCGAGGCCCACTGCTGGATCAGCATCCCCTGCGCGCTCGGGTCGTGGGCCCAGACGGCCGCGCCGAGCCGGTAGAACCACGTGTCGCACGACTGCTCGAGCGCCGTCGGCAGCGTCATGGTCTCGTACGCGCCGCGCTCGACGTTGAAGAACGTGTGGTTGCCGAGGGTGAACGATCCGGAGCAGAGCATCGGCGTGTAGGGCGTGATGACCCCGGCGCTGAGCGCCGCCTCGGAGATGATCGGCTTGAACGTCGATCCCGTCGGATAGACGCCGGCGATCGCCCGGTTCAGAGCGGGCGTCGAGACCTTCTGCTTGTAGAGGCTCGCGAGGTACTTCGTGTTCACGGCGGCGAGCTTCTGGTTGAAGGTCGGGTAGCTGACGAGCGCCTTGATCGCGCCCGTCCAGGGATCGATCGCGACGGCGGAGGCGCCCGTCGGCGAGTTGCCGTTCGCGCGCGCCTGGTTCATCCCGTAGATGAGAGCGTTCTTCGCCGCCTGCTGCAGACGCATGTCGATCGAGAGCTGCAGGGTCGGCGGCTGCTTCTGGCGCGGCACGCGCAGCGCGCCGGCGATCCGGCCGAGCGAGTCGACCGGGATCTTGGCTCGCACGAAGCCGGCGTTGAGGAGCGAGTCGTACGCGGCCTCGACGCCGCTCTGGCCGACGACCTCGCCGGGCTGCGCGGTCTTGTACGCACCGGACTTGAGCTCACCGGGGCTGATCTGGCCGAGCAGGCCGAGAAACTCGCTGCCGAAGGCGCCCTGCGGATAGCTCCTCACGGCCTCGCCCTCGACCTTGAAGCCGCGGTAGAGCGAGGGACGCTCCTGCATGTACGCGGTGAGCGCGGACGTCGGGTGCGAGATCACGATTGCAGGCGCGAACGGCGACTGGAGCACGTCGTGCGCGATCCGGCGCACGAGCGTCGTGCGCCGGACGCCGGTGAGGTGGGAGAGGCGGTGCAGAGCCGCCAGGCCGGCGGCGCTGGGATGCCAGCGGCCGTGGGCGTCGCGGCTGCCGAGCGACGCCGCGTCGGCGTCGATGACGACCTGCCCGGTCGTGCCGGCGAGCAGCCGGTTCCGGTCGTCGACGATCGCGCCGCGCGCGCCGAACAGGTTCACCGTCCGGAACGCCTGGGTGTGCACCTCCTTCGCGTACTGCTTGCCGTGCAGTACCTGGATCGACCAGGCGCGCAGCAGCAGCAGCGAGAGGCCCGCGGCGATGACGATCGCGAGACCGCCGACGCGGACGTAGAAGCCGGGGCTGCGGAAGTACGGCGCGTCGGCGCGCGAGTACGGCTGGAGGCCGCGTCCACGCGGGAGATTGCGCGGCAGCTTCAACCGGCGGCGAGGTTCCGGTGTCGAGATTGCCACTGGGTCGACGTCCAGAGTAGTGGCTTTTCGTGCCGACTACCTGCTGCGGAGCCGCTGCTCGACCCACGTCGCGAGGGCCGCGGTGTAGTCCGGGCTGATCGCGCCGCCGAGCGCCGGCGCATGGTCCGTGCCGGGGAGCCGGACGACGGTCACGTCTGCGCCGGATCGCTCCCAGGCGGCGAGGCTCGGCTCGACGGGCGTCCACTCGTCCTCCTCGCCGTAAGAGCAGGACGGGGCAGCGCACCCGGGCGAGGACCGGAGCCGGGTCGAAGTCCATGTCGCTCCACTCGCCGAGCTCCTCGAGCGTACGCGGGACGTGGGCGAGCCCGAACCAGGGGCGGTCCGCGTAGCGGTCGACGACGGCCTGCGCGTCGCGGCGGCGATCCGAATCGCGGCGGCGATCCGAGTCGCGGTGGGCGTCCTCGAGCGCGGCGCGCAACTCGGCCAGCTCGCGCAACGCCTGCTCGTCTTCGAAGCCGTGGCGCCGCAGCTGTTCGGCGGTGCCGTAGCGCATCTGCTCCGACGGGCTGACCCCGCAGGCGGCGAGCAGGACGAGGAACTCCACCTCGGGCGAGTGCGTCGCCGCGAGCGACGCCGCCCAGGCCCCTTGGCTCCAGGCCCAGAGCCCGAGCGGAACGTCCCCGCCCTCGGCACGCAGCGCGCCCAACGCCGCGAGCGCGTCCTCGGCCTGCACCTCGAACGGGACGTCGCCGCCGTCCGGCGACGGGCGCCGGTCGTAGGCGAGAACCGCGACTCCGCGCGGCACGAGCGTGGCGGCGAGGTGCTCGAACAGGGCCTGGTGCCGCGAGCCGTCCGAGGCCGGATGGAGCGGGGCGACGCCACCGCGCACCGCTCCCTCGGGACGCGTGAGCGTCGCCGGCAGCCCGGCGACCGTCAACTCGCGTGCCGGCACCTACTCGTCCGCGAGCTCGTCGGCGAGCAGCGAGAGGGCGTACGAGCGCCACGCGAGCTCGGGATCCGCGCGAAGCGACTCCGCCGCGGCCGAGACCGTCGCGAGATCCTGTGTGGGCAGTCCGTCGAGCGCCGCCGCGAGCCGCGCGCGGCGCCCGGGCGTGTCGAGCTCGTCGGCGAGCCGTTCCGCCGCGACGGAGTCGAAGCCGAGGTCGCGGTGCGGGTCGCCGCCCGCGGCGAGGACGAACATGGCTCGCCGCCGGGCGCCGTTCAGCTCCGCCTCGTCGATCGCCACCTCCTCCCGGACGAGCCAGCAGAGCACCACGAGCAGCTCGGGGGAGCGCGGCTCGAGCCCGGAAGAGTCGAGCTCCTCGAGCCTAGCCCGGGTCCCGGCAGTCACCCGTCTCGCCTTCGCAACAGCCGATCTTGAGGCGGCACTTCGGGCACTGGAACGTGCCGTGGCGCCACTCCATCTCGGCGTTGCAGCGCGGGCAGGTCTCCTTCATGTCTCCGAGAGTACGTCCTCGATCCGACGGAACTCGAGCACCTTCTCGAAGCCGAGCCGACGGAGGACGGGGCTGGACTTGTCGTTCGCGCTCACGGTCAGGGCGGGCGTCCCGCGGCGGACGGCCTCGTCCCAGCGGGCGCGGACGAGGGCGCGGTAGCAGCCGCGGCCGCGCGCGTCGGCCCGCACCGACCCTCCCCAGAGGAGCAGCCCGCGGCTCGTCGGCGTCGCAGCGCCGGCGGCGGCGAGCTCGCCGTCGAGCCACGCGCCGAAGAGGGCGGCCGGCGTACGGTCGAACTCCGCGAGGAGCTGCTCGCGTGTCGCCCGGCGCTCGGGCGGATTGTCGAAGACGTCGTCCATGAGCGTGCGGATCTCGGCCCACTGCTCGGCGTTCGCGGCCATGCGCGTCTCGATCTCCGGCGGGCCCTCGGGCGGAGGCATCGTGGCCAGGAGCCCGTCGAGCAGGTAGTCGTCGGCGACGAGCTCGAGCCCCGCGTCGAGCAGCTGCTCTTCGACGCCCCGCGGCGTCGAGTGCTCGGTCAGCCACCAGCTCACGACCCGCGTCCCGACCGGCGCTACGAGCTCGCGCACAGCGGCGATCGCGTCGGCCGCCTCGCCGTCACGCAGGCGAAGCGCCTGCACCGACGCCCAGACGCCGTCCGTTCCCGCCACGAGGACGAAACGCGGCGTCTCGACCACGAGAGCCCCGGCAGACGGCTCCATGAAGCGGCCCGGCGCCTCGACGAAGTCCACGTGGTCGGTGCTCGGGCTCATCCGGGGCCCGGCAGTGTCGCGGCCGCCCGGCAGCCGAGGCCGCGTGGGCCCCACGCGTGGGCGACGACCGCGTCGCTTCCGGGGAGGTCGGGGACTGTGCGCCGCAACTCGAGAGAGTCCTCGGAACGCGTCGTCTTCCTCGTGGCGCGAGCGGCCACCCGGTTCTCGTGGACGAGCGTGATCCTCCACACGCCGCGGCCGCGCGCCTGGCGCAGTCGAAACCGAACCTCGATCCCCGCGTCGCGAGCCTCCATGCGCAGCGACGACGTGACACCGCGCCCGCAGGAGCCGGCCACGCGCACGTCGTCGCCGCCGCTTGCGTTCGCCGTCCCCGTGCAGACCGCGAGCAGGACGGCCACGAGTGCGAGGCGTCTCATCGAGCCAGTGTGCGGCGAGATACCGGTAAGGCGCAATGGGACTTTGGTCCGAGGGTCATTCCGAGAGATCCTCCCGGAGCCCCTGTCGCTCGGCCCAGAGGATCGCCTGGACCCTGTCGGTCACGCCGATGCGTCGGAAGATGTTCGTGAGGTGCGTCTTGACGGTCTTCTCGCTGATCCCGAGGCGCTGGGCGATCAGCTTGTTCGGCAGCCCGTCGAGCAGCAGGGCGAAGACCTCTCGCTCCCGCGGCGATATCCCCTCGAGTGGATCCGGCGTGTCCTTCGCTTCGAGCAGGAGCCGCGCGGCCTGCGGGTCGATCGGCGCTCCGCCCGACGCAGCGGCTCGGATGCCGCGGAGGACGTCCTCGGCCGAGGCGTCCTTGAGGAGATACCCAGCGGCGCCGGCGTCGAGCGCCGCCGTGATCCGGCGCACGTCGGAGAACGACGTGAGCACGAGCACCGCCGTCTCGGGGCGCTCCGCGCGGATGCTGCGCGTCGCATCGATCCCGTCGAGCACCGGCATCTCGAGATCCATCAGAACGACGTCCGGGGTAGAGCTGCGGCAGGACTCGACCGCCTCGGCGCCGTTCTCGACGCTGCCGACGAGTTCGAGATCCGGCTGCGCTGCGATCACGCCCGCCAGCCCGTCCCGGACGACGCCGTGGTCGTCGGCGATGACCACGCGGATCATCGGACGGGGACCTCGAGGCCGACACGGGTCCCGGCGCCTTCCTGCGAGTCGATCGTGAGCGTCCCACCCGCTTGCCGGGCGAGCTCCTCGACGAGCGAGAGCCCGAGATGCCCCTCCTCGCGGCGCCTCTCCCGGACGTCGGGCGCGAAGCCGCGGCCGTCGTCGCCGACGAGCAGACGTGCGTTCGGGCCCGAGACGCCGACTTCGACCGAGACGTTCGTCGCGTCCGCGTAGGCGATCACGTTGCGCAGTGCCTCCTGCGCGACCCGGTAGACGAGCGCCTGGGTCTCGGCGTCCATGCGGTCGTGGTCGTCGATCCTCAGCTCGACCTTCGTACCCCGGCTGACGAGCGGGTTCACCAGATCGCGGATCGCAGCCTCGAGGCCGGCGGACGCAAGTGTCGGCGGGTGGAGGTCGACGAGGAGGGCACGCAGCTCACGCACGGTGCCGCGAAGCCGCTCGATCACGTTGCGGACGACCGACGCGTCCGCATCTGCGCCTCGCGCCGCCGCGTCGTCGGCGACCGGTGCGAGCGAGAAGGCCAGGCCGGCGAGCTCCTGCACCGGGCCGTCGTGCAGATAGGCGGCGACACGACGCCGCTCTCTCCGCGAGGACATGACGGCGTTCGCGAGCAGCCCCTCGCGCTGCTCGTGACTCCGCTGGAGCCTGCGCGTCAGCGACCAGAAGAGCGGTATCTGGACGATCAGGATCAGCGCGATCGCGCCGAGGATCGGCGGCGCCAGCGCGCCCAGCAGCCGCCGCGCCTCGGCCGTCACCGAGCCGAAGCGCTGGTAGATCTCGAAGAGCATCGGCGTCCCCGAGGGCGATCGGATGCGCGTATACGCCTCGAGGAGCCGGCCATCCTGCCGGTCGAGCCTGTTCTCGGGCCGGTTGAGGTCGGTGACCTCCACCTGCGCTCCACCGTTCCGCAGCAGCTCGTGCTGGTCTGGGCTGAGCGCGTACCGGCCGCCGATCTCGGCGGGGTCGTCGGAATAGAGGACGCGGCCGCCGGGCGACCAGATCTTCACGCGCACGATCGAGCCGCTGAGGACTCGGCCGACGACGACGTCATCGACCTTCGCCACCGCGTCCCGCCGGCCCTCGAGGAGACCGTCGCTCACCACCGACTCGACGAGTTGCGCCGACTCCTGGGCACGGGTGCGCGTCTGTCGTTTCGCCTCGTCGATTGCCACGGAACGCAGGACGAAATAGCCGCCCACGACGGCCACCGTGATTGCCATCAGCGTCCCCGCGGCGAATCGGGCGATCACCGCCCGGGGTGTCGGAACCGAGGTCGTGTCGCGGTGCGCCGGGCCGGTCATCCGGCCCATGATCGCCGGTCCCGCGGCCACTTTGGGGCCACTCGGACCAATGTCCCATTGCGGCTCGGACCGAGCCGCCGCGACGCTGCTCCCCGCCAGCAGAAACCCGAAAGGAGAGTCCTCATGTCCCGGTCACCCATCCTCATCGCCTTCGCACTGGTCGCCGTCGCGGTTCTCGCAGTGCCGGCCGCGTTCGCGAGCGGGGGCGGCAGTCCCGCTCTTCGCATCCAGGGCAAGTGCACCCAGCAGTCCACGAGCAAGCTGAAGCTCAGCCGCGAGGACCGCGGCATCGAGGTCGAGTTCCAGGTCGACCAGAATCGCAGCGGCGTCCCGTGGAAGGGCACGCTCCGCCGTAACGGCCGGGTCGTCGCCGCCTTCAAGGCCCTGACCCGTGCCCCGAGCGGCTCGTTCGAGATCCGCCGCGTCGTCGCGGGACGGGTTCGCGCCGACCACATCACCGCGGTCGCAACCCGCTCGGGCGAGACCTGCACCGCCAAGAGCGGCGCCCGCGGCGCTCAGGCACCGGCGGCCGCCAGGACCGACGACAACGGCGCCAACGACGTCGGCGACGACCACGGGCACGACTCCGGCGGACACGCCTGACGGGCCTCCGCACTTCCTCCAGGTCGAGGGCCGCGCAGCTCGCGCGGCCTTTCGACGTGACTCAGCCCGAGTAGTACTCGTCTGCGATCGAGAGGACGTCGTCGAGGATCGCCGTGCCCTCCGCGAGCTCGTCGCCCGTGATCGTCAGCGGCGGGCAGACCATGACCACGTTCCAGTGCGTCATGAGGTAGAGGCCCCGCTCGAGCGCCGCCTTCGCGAGGCGCGCCACCGGGGCGGCCGCGTCGCCGCTCGCGTTGAACGGGACGAGCGGCTCGCGCGTCGCGCGGTCACGGACGAGCTCGAGCCCCCAGAAGCAGCCCAGCCCACGCACGTCGCCGATCGACGGATGCCGCTCCGCCAGCTCGGCGAGGGCACTCTCGAACGTGGGGCCGAGCTCCTCGGCATGCTCGACGATCCCTTCCTCGCGGAACGCCTCGATCGACGCGACGCCGACGGCGCACGCGAGGGGATGCCCGCTGTAGGTCAGCCCGCCGGCGAAGTACTTGTCGCGCACCCAGCGCGCGATCGGCTCCCGCACTGCCATCGCGCCCAGTGGCACGTAACCCGAGTTGATCCCCTTCGCCATCGTGACGATGTCCGGCACGACGTCCCAGTGCTCGACGGCGAACCACTTCCCGGTGCGGCCGAAGCCGGACATCACCTCGTCGGCGATGAGCAGGATCCCGTGACGGTCGCAGACCTCGCGGATCGACCGGAGGTAGCCCTCGGGCGGGACGATGATCCCGTTCGTCCCGGTCACCGGCTCGAGGATGACTGCGGCTACGTTCTCGGGCCCCTCGTACTGCAGGATCTCCTCGAGGTGCGGGGCGCCGGTGCAGACCGGGCAGGGATCGGGATGGCCGGCCGGGCAGCGGTACGTGTACGGGTCGAGCATTCGCACGATGCCCGGGAGGCCGGGCTCGGCCGGCCAGCGCCGCGGGTCGCCGGTGAGCGTGACCGCGCCGGCCGTGGCGCCGTGGTACGAGCGGTAGCGCGCGACGATCTTCTGGCGGCCGGTGTACCAGCGCGCGAGCTTGATCGCGTTCTCGTTCGCCTCGGCGCCGCCGTTCGTGAAGAAGGTCAGCGAGATGTCGCCCGGCGTCACCTCTGCGACGAGGCGCGCGAGCGTCGACCGCGGCTCGGTCGCCATCGGCGGTCCGATCGTGCACAGCTTCTCCGCCTGCTCCCTGATCGCCGCGACCAGCTTCGGGTGCTGGTGGCCGATCGAGACGTTGACGAGCTGTGAGGCGAAGTCGAGGTACCGCTTGCCGTCGTAGTCCCAGAAGTACCGCCCCTCGGCGCCCGCCACGGGAATCGGGTCGAGCGCGTCCTGCACCGACCAGGAATGGAGCACGTAGCGCTTCGCGTCCGCCTTGACCTGCTCGCCGAGACCGCTCGTCTGCCCGGCTGTGGCCATGACGCTAGGCTAGCCCACATGACGGAAACGGTCGACGCGCCCACCGCTACCCGGATCCCGCACTGGATCGGCGGCCGCCGCGTGGACGGCACGTCCGGCCGCAGCGGCCCCGTCTTCAACCCGGCGGTCGGACGCCGGACGGGCGCCGTCGACCTCGCCGGCGTGGAGGAGGTGGACGCAGCCGTCCAGGCGGCGCGCGAGGCGTTCCCCGCCTGGCGCTCGACCTCGCTCGCGAAGCGCGCGGAGCTGTTCTTCCGCATCCGTGAGCTCCTGCACGCTCGCCGCGACGACCTGGCCGAGATCCTCGTCCGCGAGCACGGCAAGGTCTTCTCCGACGCGCTCGGCGAGGTGACCCGCGGGCTCGAAGTCGTCGAGTACTGCTGCGGCATCCCGCAGCTGATCAAGGGCGAGCACTCGGAGCAGGCCTCCACCGGGATCGACGTCTACTCGATCCGGCAGCCACTCGGCGTCGTCGCCGGGATCACGCCCTTCAACTTCCCGGCGATGGTGCCCATGTGGATGTGGGCGCCGGCCATCGCCTGCGGCAACTGCTTCGTGCTCAAGCCTTCGGAGAAGGACCCGTCCGCGTCGCTCTGGGTCGCCGAGCTCCTGGCGGAGGCCGGCCTGCCCGACGGCGTCTTCAACGTCGTGATGGGCGATCGCGTCGCCGTCGACGCGCTGCTCGAGCATCCGGAGATCGCCGCAGTCTCGTTCGTGGGCTCGACGCCGATCGCGCGCTACGTCTACGAGAAGTCCACCGCGGCCGGGAAGCGCTGCCAGGCGCTCGGCGGCGCGAAGAACCACATGATCGTGCTGCCGGACTCAGACGTCGACGCCGCCGCCGACGCTGCGATCTCGGCCGGCTACGGCTCGGCGGGCGAGCGCTGCATGGCGGTCTCCGTCGTCGTCGCCGTCGGCGACGCCGCGCAGCCGCTCGTCGACGCGATCCGAGAGCGGATCCCCAAGGTGCGCGTCGGCGACGGGATGGATCCGTCCTCCGAGATGGGCCCGCTCGTGACGGCGGAGCATCGCGACCGGGTCGCGTCCTACGTCGAGAACGCGCCGGGCGAGGGCGCCACCGTCGTCGTCGACGGCCGCGAGGGCGTGCCGGCGGAGGGCTTCTTCCTCAACCCGACCCTGCTCGACGGCGTGACGCCGGAGATGAAGGCGTACGCGGACGAGATCTTCGGCCCGGTGCTCGGCGTGACGCGTGTCGCCACGTACGAGGAGGCGGTGCGCCTCGTGAACGAGAGCCCGTACGGGAACGGCGTCGCGATCTTCACGCGCGACGGCGGCGCCGCGCGGCAGTTCCAGTTCGACGTCGACGCGGGTATGGTCGGGATCAACGTCCCGATCCCGGTGCCGGTCGCGTACTACTCGTTCGGCGGCTGGGGAGACTCGCTCTTCGGCGACCGCCACGTCTACGGGCCCGAGGCGATCGACTTCTACACGCGCGGCAAGGTCGTCACGTCGCGCTGGCCCGATCCCGCCACGTCGGCGATCGACCTGGGTTTCCCGCAGACGCGCTGACCATGGCGTTCGTCGAGCTTCCCGAGGGAGACGGCGCCAACCTCGAGCGGGCGTTCGCGCTCCGGCCGGAGGTCTACGCGGCGTGGCGGCAGCTCGTCACCGCGGTCAAGGCGACGTCCGACGAGCGGCGCTACGAGCTCGCGACGCTCGCGGCCGCCCGGCGGCTGCGCTCGTCCTACTGCTCGCTCGCGCACGGCAAGGTGCTGGCCGAGCAGTTCTACGACTTCGAGTCGGTGCCGTCGTTGCCGGACGGCCTGGACGGCGCCGACCGCGCGCTCATGGCCTTCGCCGAGCAGGTCGTCACCGACGCGACCTCGATCACGCAGGCGGACGTCGACGAGCTGCGCAGCCACGGTCTGAACGACGGCGAGATCGTCGACATCGTGCTCGCCGCGACGATCCGCTGCTTCTTCTCGAAGACGCT
Source organism: Gaiellaceae bacterium (assembly GCA_035713675.1). Taxonomy (GTDB): domain Bacteria; phylum Actinomycetota; class Thermoleophilia; order Gaiellales; family Gaiellaceae; genus Palsa-739. Next base: position 12,195 of record DASSZE010000017.1, read on the forward strand.
CGACGCGCTCGGCGTGCAGCCGGACGCGGAGTTCGCCGAGCTCGACCCGGCGTTCCGCGGGCCGCTCACGGTCGGGCGCCCGATCGAGAGCGCGTGACGCACCACCGGCCGCTCGACGCCCGGCTCATCCCTCGCTTCGCCGGGATCCGCACGTTCATGCGGGCTCCGCACACGACCGACCTCGCCGGCGTCGACGCGGCCGTCTACGGCATCCCGTTCGACACCGCGACGAGCTACCGCACCGGACCGCGCTTCGGGCCCGAGGCGATCCGCTCGGCCTCGGCCCTGCTGCGCCCGTACAACCCGGCGCTCGGCGTCGACGTGGTGGAGGCACTCTCGATCGTGGACTTCGGCGACGTCCCGGTCTCGCCGGGGGACACGGAGCGCACCTACGGCCAGGTCGAGCAGGCGCTCGCGTCGCTCGTCGAGGCAGGCGTCTTCCCGCTCGCGTTCGGCGGCGATCACTCGGTGACGCTGGCCGAGCTGCGGGTGCTCGCGCGGCGTCACGGCCCGCTCGCGCTCGTCCAGCTCGACGCGCACGGCGACACCTGGGACGAGTACTTCGGCCAGCGCTTCTTCCACGGCACGACCTTCAGGCGGGCGCTCGAGGAGAAGCTGATCGAGCCGGCGGCCTCGGTGCAGGCCGGGCTGCGCGGCTCGCTCTACGGGCCGGACGATCTCGAGTCGGCCCGTGAGCTGGGCTTCGCCGTCCTGCCGTGCGACCAGCTGCGGGAGTTCGGGCCGGGCCGCTTCGCGAGCCTCACCCGCGAGCGTGTCGGCCGACGCCCGGTGTTCCTCTCCTTCGACATCGACGTGCTCGATCCCGCGTTCGCGCCGGGGACGGGGACGCCGGAGGTGGGCGGTCTCTCGACCGTCGAGGCGCTGTCCATCCTGCGCGCCCTGCGGGGGATCGACCTCGTCGGCGCGGACGTCGTCGAGGTCTCGCCGCCGTACGACGGACCCGGGCAGCCGACCGCGCTCGCCGCCGCGAACGTCGCCTTCGAGCTGCTCAGCCTGCGCGCGCTCGCGCGGGCTCAGGGATAGCGGAAGCGGAGCGTCAGGACGCTGCGCCGTCCCCACGGGTCGAGCGCGACGAAGCGGAGCCGGTAGGAGCCGGCCCGCCAGCCGCGCGCGCTCAGCCGCAGCCGCACCGCCATCGCCCCGGGCCGCGGACGATAGGCCTGGGCGATCCGGTAGGTGCCGCGCCGCAGGCGCACGCCGAGGCGGCTGCCGCTGCCGAGGATCGGCACGACGCGTCCGCCCGCGCCGAGCACCGAGGCGGTGATCCGCGCCTGCGAGTGGACTCCGACCTGCATCGCGAGCACGACGCTGTGGTCCGACGGGTGGGGGAGAGCCTCGAGCGGGACCTGCCGGGACAGGGCCGGCCCGTTCGCCGACGTGTAGGTCGGGTCGCCCCAGCCGCCGCGCTTGAACATGGCGATCTCGAACGGCGTCCGCGTGAGCACGTGCGTGAGGTTGTTCGAGTCGACGTACCAGCCGACCGCCGTCCCCACCGGCAGCTGCGGCAGCTGGAGCGGCGGCACCCGGTTGTAGACCTTGCCGTTCGTCGAATAGCCGAGGACGGTGGACGTCGCCTGCTGCTGGGTGTACTCGAGGTCGAGCGGCCACTTGAAGCCGCGCCTCAGTCCGGGCACGCTGAGCGCCACCTCGCTCCCCGGCACGTTGAGCGAGCCGGTGAACGTGTCGAGATGGACGATCCGGCCCACGTGCACCGCTCCGGGCTGCCAGGTCACGACCGCGCGGCCGTCGGCGGTCTGGAGATTGCCCGCGACTCCGCGCTTCGCGGTCTGGGCGCCGATCGAGATCGGCGGCAGCGGCGCGACGACCACAACACCGGTGGCGGCCGTCGTCGCCGAGGTCGACCCGCCCGGGCCGGTGGCGGTGACGACGAGCGAGAGCGTCGAGCCGACGTCGTCGGGGGTCAGCGTGTAGCGGGAGCCGACCGCGTGTGGGATCGCGACGCAGGAGACGCCCGCGGCGTTGCAGCGGCGCCAGCGGTAGGCGAACGTCTTCGGCGCGCCGGTCCAGGCGCCGACGGAGGCGGCGAGAATCTGGCCGACCTGCGCGGTTCCCGCGATCTGCGGCGGCGTCACGCTCGTCGGCCGGGCGGCCGGGTTCGTGCCCGCGGGGGAGACGGCGGCGGTCGGGGGAGTCACCGCCGTCGCGCTGCCCGAGGCGGAGGTGGCGGTCGCCACGACCTCCAGCGCGTGTCCGACGTCGGCGCTGACCGGCCGGTACGACTCGGCGGTCGCGCCGGTGATCGCCGTGCAGTTGGCCCCCGCCGCGTCGCAACGATTCCACCTGTACGAGAACTTGAGCGGCTTGCCGCCCTCCCAGTCGCCGGGCACCGCCGCGAGCAGCTGGCCGGCTGCGGGCGCGCCCGCGATCGTCGGGGGCGCCGAGAGGAGGGGAGGACCGGTCGGGTAGGGGGCGATCGCGACCGCCGCCGGGCTCGCGCCGTTCATCCGGTCGGCGTCGGCGCAGTGCTTCATCCCGCTCACCGAGACGCAGTTCGTCCATTGCCAGAACGTCCAGCCGGTGCCGTTCCAGTTCTGGGCCGGGACGAGCGGGTTCGTCGCCTTTGTCCAGTGTGCGATCCAGAGCCTCGTCCCCACCTCGGCGGCCGCGGTCGAGTTGCCGACGCTGCGGCTCCAGAAGAGCGGCGACGTGTAGACGAACGGCTCGACGCCCGTCCGGGCGTAGACCTCCTCGAGCCAGGCGAGAGTCCAGGCCAGCAGCCGGGTCTTCGAGAGCTTGCCCGTCGTCTCGAGGTCGAGCACGGGCGGCAGCTCGCCGGGCTGCGGTGAGGCGACCGCGAGGAAGTGGTCGGCCTGCGCGATCGCGCTCGCGGTTGCGCCGCCGAGGCTGCCGCCGCCCGGGCGTGCGAAGTGGTAGGCGCCGAACACGAGCCCGGCCGCCTCGCTGCCGTTCCGGTTCGTCGCGTAGGTCGCGTCGACGTACCTCGTGCCCTCCGTCGCCTTACCGAACGCGAAGCGGTAGCCGGCCGACGCGACGGACGCCCACTTGACGGCGCCGTTCCAGTTCGAGACGTCGAGCCCCTTGGCGCGAGCGGTCGTCGACGCCGACGCGCTCGCCGGACCGAGGACGGCGAGGGCGACGATCAGGCCCGCAAGCAATCCGAGGCGCCCGCGGCAGGCTGCGATCGGGTACCCCACAACTGGCACGAGGCTATCCGACTTCTGTTCGAAAGGGGTAAAACCCTGCTAATTCCGTGAAGGCGTGCCGATCGGCTCGAGCGCGAGCTGCTCGCCGAAGCGGGCCCGGCGGACGAACTGCCCGCTGCCGGGCGTGCCGACGAGCTCGCCGTCCTCGACGAGGACGGAGCCGCGCACGAGCACGTGCTCGGGCGCACCGACGACCTCGAAGCCCTCGTAGAGGTTGTAGTCGCATTTCGAGTGGTGCGTCGAGGCCGAGAGCGTCTCACGCCGCTCGGGGTCGAAGACGACGAGATCGGCGTCGGCGCCGACCGCGATCGTCCCCTTGCGCGGGTAGAGGCCGAACAGCTTCGCGGGCTGCGTTGCGAGGAGGTCGACCATCCGGCTGAGGCTGATGCGTCCCTCGCGGACGCCGAAGTGGTGGATCATCTTCAGCCGGTCCTCGAGGCCGGGCCCGCCGTTCGGGATCTTCGTGAAGTCGTCCTTGCCCAGCGTCTTCTGGCCGTTCCAGAGGAACGAGCAGTGGTCCGTCGAGATCGCCGACAGCGCGTCCGTCCGCACGGCGCTCCAGAGCACGTCGTGGTTCGAGGCGTCACGCGCGGGCGGTGAGTAGACGTACTTCGCGCCCTCGAAGTTCGGCTGCGCGAGGTCGTCGATCGACCGGAAGAGGTACTGCGTGCACGTCTCCCCCCAGACGTTCCAGCCCTGCTCACGGGCGCGCCGGATCGGGTCGACGGCCTCGCGGCACGTGACGTGGACGACGTAGAGCGGGCTGCCGGCGATGCGGGCGAGCTGGATCGCCCGGTTCGTCGCCTCGCCCTCGAGCTCCGCCGGCCGCGTGAGCGCGTGGTGGATCGGCTCGGTGTCGCCGCGCGAGAGCGCCTCGTGGACGAGGACGTCGATCGCGTCCCCGTTCTCGGCGTGCACCATCACGAGCGCGCCGCTCGCCGCCGCGACCTGCATCGCGCGGAAGAGCGTCTCGTCGTCGACCTGCAGGACGCCCTTGTACGCCATGAACAGCTTGTACGAGGTGACGCCCTGCTCCGGTAGCGACGCGAGCTCCTCGAGCGTCCCGCCGTCGTCGAGGTCGGTGACCGCGATGTGGAAGCCGTAGTCGATGAGCGCCTTGCCGTTCGCCTTCGCGTGCCAGCCTTCGAGTGCCTCGGCGAACGTCTGGCCGCGCCCCTGGATGCAGAAGTCGACGTGACAGGTGGTGCCGCCGCACGCGGCCGAGCCGTGTCCCGACTCGAAGTCGTCGATCGTGACGGTGCCGCCGAACGGCATGTCGAGGTGCGTGTGCGGGTCGATGCAGCCCGGCAGGACGTACTTGCCGGCGGCGTCGAGCGTCCGGTCTGCCGACACGTCGAGATCGGCGCCGACGAGCGCGACGCGCTCGCCCTCGATCAGCACGTCGGCGACGAAGTCGTCGGCCGCCGTGACGAGGCGCCCACCGCGGATGAGGATCGACATCGCCTCCGAGTTTAAGCTCGTGTCGTGGGCTTGTCACCGGCACGCACCGTCGCGGAGCTCCGCGAGTTGCAGGAGCTGACGGGCGACGAGAACGGATCGCAGCGCGTCGCGTGGACCGAGACGTGGGAGCGGGCGAGGGCCTGGCTGCGGGAGCGGATGGCGCCGACCGGCGCCGCGGAGGAGATCGACGAGGCCGGCAACCAGTGGTTCACGCTGCCGGGCGAGTCCGAGCGGGCGCTGCTGATCGGCGGCCACATGGTCTCGGTGCCGAACGGCGGCCGGCTCGACGGCTGTCTGAACGTCCTCGCCGGCATGGAGGTGGTGCGGCGGCTCGCGGAGGAGGGCGGCCCGCCGCTGACCGTGCGGCTCGTGAGCTGGGCGGACGAGGAGGGCGCGCGCTTCGGCCGCTCGCTCTTCGGCTCCTCGGCGGCCGGCGGCTCGATGGCGGATCAGGACGAGCTGCGCGTGCGGCGCGACGCGGACGGCATCGCGCTCCCCGACGCGCTCGCCGAGCACGGCGTCGACCTCGACCGGGCACTCGAGGCGCAATCGCAGCTCGAGAACGCGGCCGCCTACCTCGAGCTCCACATCGAGCAGGGGCCCGTGCTCGAGTCGCTCGACCTGCCGCTCGGCGTCGTCCTCGGCACCTTCGGCGTCGAGCGCCACCTCGTCACCTTCCGCGGCCAGGCCGCGCATGCAGGCTCGACGCCGATGGACCAGCGCCGCGACGCGCTCGCCGGCGCCGCGAAGCTCGAGCTCGAGATCCGCGAGATCGCGAAGCGGATCGGCGGCGGCGCCGTCTGCACGATGGGCGGCGTCGTGACGAAGCCGGGCATCGTCACCTCGGTCGTCGAGACCGCCGAGTGCCTGCTCGACCAGCGCCACCTCGACGCGACCCAGCTCGCCGAGATGCTGAGCAACGCCGAGGCCGCGTCCCGGAAGATCGCGGCCGAGGAGGGCATCGAGGTCGAGTGGGAGAAGATCTGGTCGATCGAGCCGATCCCCTTCGACGCGAGGTTGATCGAGCTCGCCGACGACTCGATTCGCGAGGTCGCCGGCTCGTCGCACCGTCTTCCGTCCGGGCCGCTGCACGACGCGGCCGAGGTCGCACGGGCGGGAATCCCGACGGTGATGGTCTTCGTTCAGTCCCTGCGTGGGCTCTCGCACACGAAGCTCGAGGACACGAAGGACGAGCACCTCGAGCTCTCGGTGCAGGCCCTCGATCGGCTGACCACGAAGGCAATGGAGGCATTCGCATGAGCTTCCTGTTCGGAGACGAGCACGTGGCGCGCTACCGGGAGACCGACGGCGAGGAGGGGCATGTCTGGCGCGAGGACTCGACGATCCTGCTCCTGACCACGAAGGGCCGGAAGACCGGGCTCGACCGCACCGTGCCGCTCATCTACGACCTGGACGGCGAGAACCCGGTGATCGTCGCCTCGAAGGGTGGAGCACCCGACCATCCCGGCTGGTTCAAGAACCTCGCGAAGACGCCGCAGGCCGAGGTTCAGATCCTGGACCGCCACATTCCGGTCCGCGCCCGCCAAGCCGAGGGCGAGGAGCGCGAGCGGCTCTGGGCGCAGATGAACCGCATGTGGCCGCACTACGAGGAGTACCAGGAGAAGACCGAGCGGCGGATCCCGGTCGTCGTGCTCGAGCGAGCGTGACCCCGGCGCAGCTGCGTCGGCTCTGCCTGGGGCTCGAGGGTGCCGAGGAGACGTTCCCGTTCGGCGCCGAGACCTCCGTCTTCAAGGTGCGCGGGAAGATGTTCGCGCTCGCGGCGCTGAAGCGGAAGCCCCTGCAGGTGAGCGTGAAGTGCGAGCCCGAGCTCGGCGAGCAGCTGCGCGGGACCTACGACGAGATCGAGCCCGGCTACCACCTGAACAAGCGCCACTGGCTCACGATCACCTGCGGCGGCGCCGCGCCGGACGAGCTCGTCCGCGAGCTCGTCGGCGGCAGCCACGACCTGGTCGCCGGCGCGGCACGACGGTAGGCTCGAGGGTATGGACTTCGGCGTCACGGTTCTGCCCGACCCGCCGTTCTCGCGCTGGCTCGAGCTGATCCAGCTCGCCGAGCGCCACGGGTTCGGCTACGCGTGGACGTACGACTCGCACGTCCTCTGGCAGGAGTCGATCCCGATGCTCGCCGTCGCGGCGCGCGAGACGTCGAAGATCAAGCTCGGCCACTTCGTCACGAACCCCGCCACGCGCGACCCGACGGTGCTCGCGAGCTCGTACGCGACGCTCCACGACCTGTCCGACGGCCGCATGGTGATGGGCGTCGGCCGCGGCGACTCGGCCGTCCGCTACATCGGCCGCAGGCCGATGAAGGTGGCGGACTTCGAGGAGTCGCTCGCGATGATCCACGAGTTCATGAACGGCCGCGAGGTCCGCTGGAACGACAAGGACCTGCAGCTGAAGTGGGTGCGCCCGGAGCTGCCGCCGATCCCCGTCTGGGTCGCCGGCTACGGGCCGAAGGCGCTCGCGGTCGCGGGCCGCGTGGGCGACGGCGTGATCATCCAGCTCGCCGACCCGGAGATCATCACGTGGATCATGGACACGGCCCGGCGCGCGGCGGAGGAGGCCGGCCGCGACCCGTCCCGGCTCAAGTGCATCGTCGGCGCGCCCGCGCACATCACGGACGACCTCGCCGACGCGCGCGAGCAGGTGCGCTGGTTCCCGGCCATGGTCTCGAACCACGTCATGGACCTGATCGAGCGGTACGGGACCGACGGCAGCTCCGTCCCCAAGGCGCTCACCGACTACGTCCAGGCGCGGAAGTTCTACGACTACGACGAGCACTCGCGCGTCGGCGCGAAGCACGGCGAGTTCGTCACCGACGAGATCTGCGACCGCTTCTGCGTCCTCGGCACGGCCGAGCAGGCGAAGGCGAAGCTGCGGGAGCTCGAGGGCGTCGGCGTCGACCAGTTCAACATCTACCTCATGACCCACGGGCAGGAGGAGACGTTGCAGGCCTTCGGCGACGAGATCATCCCCGAGCTCGCCGGCGCCCCGGCCTAGCCGGCGCCGCCCAGCTGCCGCGCGCCGCCCGGATACCATGCCCCGCGCGCGGCGCCTTGGCCGAGTGGTTAGGCATGGGTCTGCAAAACCCAGTACACCGGTTCGACTCCGGTAGGCGCCTTACGGCTCACGGAATGAAAAGTCCCGGGTTCCCGGGACTTTCCCTTGGCGGCGGTCCGGCGGACCTTATGCGTCGAAGACGGCCACTTCGTAGCGCTCGACCGTTGGAGATCCGCCCTGCATCTCTTCGGTCACCCGCCGCCGATGCTCGTTTGCAGCCTCCTCGCTCTGGCGCATCGTCTCTTCATCGCTCCAAAGCGTGATGGCGATGGCCTTCCCTGTCTCTCTGTCGAGGAGCAGGATGCCGCCGTGTCCACCGTTCTCCTTGACCCACGGAGCAACGTTCTCTTTGAAGTCAGTGATCCCGGCTTCGGCCTGATCGGGGGAACCGGTGATCGTGTTGACGCGTGCGTGCATCGTGAACCTCCGTTGCTGGGGTGCTGTCCAAGCAGCATACGGCTGCGCGATAGGAGATGCCGCTTCCGTGGCGCGCGCACCGAACTGGTGCCGTCTGAAAAATGACCCCTGACGGTGGGTGGGAGGCCTGGGCTTCTGAGCCTCCCACCATCGATCGGGCGCTAGTGGCTGAAGCTGTGAAGCCGGGTGATCATCCCCGGGTGGGACTGGAGCTGCTCGATCTCGTGATTGATCTCGGCCTCAGTCACCGGTCGACGGATGTACCGCCCGAGCGGCCCGAGGGTAGGGCCGAAGTAGGTCTTGAGCGCATGGACGGCGAGAACGACGAACCAGACGAACGCGAACCAGAAGAACCACGGATCCCACGTCCCCGCGACATCAGGGGCAGACGCGAAGCGACTCGGCCACGTGTGTTCCTCGTAGTACTCGGTTAGTACCCAGATGCCGCCGACGATCGGGATGCCGAGGGCAAACGCGACCAGGTGGACGTGGAACCTGCGGAGCTGATGAATCCGCTCGATCGCCTGCGCCCGCAACGTCCTCCGCTCATCGGTCGTCTCGGGCACGTCCAGGTCATGCACTAGCGCGCCCTGCAAGAGCGTCTCGGTAGGCACGGAAAATCACCTCCTTCCGGAGCCCCACGTCCACTTAACTCGAAGGACTGCCCCCGAACATCGGGGGTGGCCCTGACTCGGTGCGGATACCGGCCGGGCTACGCGCGGTCGCCGGCGGCACGATCCTCGGCGTTTACTGGTCTGAGCAGCTACTACGGGCGCCACCAGGAGCCGCGTAGGTTGCGCGGCTCCTGGCATTCGATGGTCTCAGAAGGCGCGTGGTACGACCGAGATCATGGCGGTGAGCACTTCGACGTTCATCGAGGTGCCCTCCGGGAGTGGCTCGTGGTCTTGGCCGTCCACGCACACGAGGTACAACTCGGAGGGCGGCGACATGTCGGACGGAGTAGTGGACTGGAAGGTCATCGTCGCCGTAGTCGGCGAGATGCCCTGATAGTCCGTTCCGGTGATGTACATGTGCCCGTCGCCGAGGCCGCCGGTATCCGAAAGCACCGTGCAGCCTGGGTGTGCCATGACCGGGCCGTTGTTCCTGAACAAGACGGAGACGGTCGCCACCAGCCCGGTGACGCCTTGCCGCCAGCCGCCTTGTCCATCCGAGGCCCAGTCCGAAGGCAGGTCGAGCTGCAAGATCTGGACCGGGTCATTGGGAGGCTCGGGCAGCGTGATCGCTCCGGCTCCGCCTTCACCCGATCTGAACTCCGTGTACCCGGCGCCCGGCGACCCTGTTGGGCCAGGAGGGCCCTGCGGACCGCTTACGTTCCAATTCAGGGCGACCTCGCCCCTCTTGCAGTTCGTCACCGATGCGTCGATAACGCGCAGCGTGCCGCCCGACCTCAGGTAGCAGCCGTGAATCACCCCGTCTTCGCCAGGGATCGTCGCCCATGCGACCCCTGTGAACGCTGCCCCGACTAGGACTAGGCCCGCCAGTCCGAGCAGCCACCTGCGTGGGTGCTTGAACCGTGCAAACAACCTCATCACCCCCATCCGCAGCGAACGCGCGCCCCGCTCGCGGAAGCCGGGACTCGCAACTGTGAGCAACCCACACAGCGCCAGAGCGGACGCCTCGGCCGAGCGCACGTCCCCAGCGCCTGCGGGCGCGCTCGTGTGATTCATCGTCTCCGGCCCGTCCCGAGCCTGCATCGGGGAGTTCGCTTATCCAGCGAGGCCGAAGGGCCACAGCCACAGGTGGCGGTAGCGGCGAAGCAACAACAATCCGGCGAGGCTGCCAGGCGTGAGCGTGACGGACGCTGCCAGCGAATACCGATGCGGAACGACTTGCCCCTGACACTCAAGGTGGGGCGGCGGGTCCCTCGGCCACGCTCCCCTTTTGACGTTTAGGTGAGGCGCGGTTACCTCTAGCCCGTCGCCCCCGGACGCGGCGGCACCCGCCGCGCCGCGCTTCGCAGCGAAGATGGCGTGGAGGACTCACCCTTCGATCGGCCTGGGATGGCCGCGACTCCGGGAAGCGCCTTAGGCTGGGACGATGACGGTCGTGTACCCGGGGCCCGAGGGCTCGCACTCGGATGCGGCTGCGGCGGCGATGTTTCCGGATTCCGAGCGCATGCCGGCGAGCAGCTTTCGGGCCGTCGCCGAGGCCGTGGCGAGCGCCTCCGCCTCGCACGGCGTGCTGCCGATCGAGAGCTCTCTGGCCGGAGCGGTGGCCGAGACCCACGACCTGCTGGACGAGTGCCCGCTCTCGATCGTCGCCGAGGCGGTGCTCCCTATCACGCACGCACTGGTCGCGCGGCAGCATCTCTCGCTCGCAGACATCGCGGTGGTGCGGTCGCACCCGAGCGCGCTCGACCAGTGCCGGCAGCTCCTGCACCGCCTTCCGCACGCGCAGATCGTCGCCTCCGCGACCACCGCCGACGCCGCGCGCGAGACCGCAGAGAGCGGTGAGCCGCGGGCGGCGGCGATCGCCGGCGCCGGGGCCGCGCTCCGCTACGGCCTCGTCGTGCTCGCCGACGACGTCGGCGACGCTCCGGCGTTCACCCGTTTCGTCGCGGTCGCGCCCTTCACCTCGCTGGATGTGCCGAGCGAGCGAGCGCGGACGGCGTTCACGTTCATCGCCGACCACCGGCCCGGGTCGCTGCACGCGGCGATCGCACCGTTCGCACACGCGGATCTCGACCTGCTCCGCCTCGTCTCCCGGCCCCTGCCGGCAACGCCATGGAGCTATCGGTTCGATGCCGTGGTCGCCGGGCATCCGCTCGATCCCACGGTGCGGCACGCGTTCGCGGAGCTGCAGCGGTCGACACGCTCGTATCGGATCGTCGGCGTGTACGAGGGAGTGGACGAGCACTTCGGCCCGACCGACCCCTAGGGATCCGACGCCGGGCCGAAGTCGTCGTCGGCTACTGGCTCAGGTCGATGTGGAGCGAGACGAGGCGGCGCGTCGAGATTCCGCCGGTCATCGGCTCGGCCGGCTTGCGGGCGCGCACGAACAGGGCGAGGAGCTCCTGCCGCGGCGACGCCGGGTAGTGGGTCGCCTGCGACATGGTGTCGGTCGCCCAGCCGTCGGTGCCGGTCTTCGCCTCGGACGGCGTCGAGAACTGGTCCCACGGCGTGGCCGTCACGTACACGAGAGCACCCGTGACAGGGCGGCCGCCGCACGCGGTGACATGCACGCTCACCGAGACGGTGCCGGGATTGCGGCCGATCACGGCCGGATCCGACTTCCATTGGTCGACGTTCAGCCGCGCCGGCAGCGAGAGGTCGGCGACGTCGACCGGCCCGGTCCCCGTCGGGCAGCCGGTCGGGACGCTCGCCGCGCTGCCGGGTCCGGCCACGCCGAACAGGGCGCCGACGGCGATTGCCGCGAGCGCGAGCCCGGCCACGGCCGGGGCACGGCGAAGCGGTCTCTTCAACGTATGCATCGATTGTTCCCCTTTCCTCGATGGGTGGAGGACACCCAGCGGTTCGACCAACCGGTTGCACGATCGATCGCAATCGAAACCTAGGCCGGGCGGAGGGTCCGGTTTAGGATCCTCGCGGGGCAAGCGACCAAGCGAGGAGGGTTCGATGGCCGGATTGGACGTACGCGACTTCTCTGCGCCCGACGAGACACGGACGCCGGACAAGACGAGAATCGAGGTCGTGCGGATGGGCGGGACGAGCGCGTCCCGCATGTCGCTCGAGCCGGGCTGGCGCTGGTCGGACTGCATCAAGCCGGTCGTGGGCACGGACAGCTGCCAGGTGCATCACGTCGGCGTCATCCAGTCGGGGACGCTGCACGTCGTCCACGACGACGGGAGCGAGCAGGACATCGGGCCGGGCCAGGCGTACGTGATCGAGCCCGGACACGATGCGTGGGTGGTCGGCGACGCTGCCGTCGTCGGCTTCGAGTTCGACTCGCGGGCCGCGGAGGAGTACGCGAAGGGCTCGTAGGATCCCGCGCTCGCGCTGCCGCGAAGGGGCGGGTCAGGAAGGGCACGTCCCCGGCGCGTACTCGCCCCATCGCGGCCGGGCGTCAGTGGCTAGACAACGCGCCCTTCGTCGGTGCGCAGCGACTTCCTGACCCTTTTCCTCGAAATAGGCGAAGCGCCGGGAGCGGTCGTCCCCTGGACGGCCGGGTTGCCTTAGTACCTCCGGGTGTCCCTCGAACGAGCCACGACCGTCGGCGCCCGTGAACCTGGCCCTCCGGCCGGTGCGCGGTCCGGGCCGGTCGCCCACGATCAGCTGCAGAGAGACGGGCTCCCGTGTTCGCGAACACCGCTCCGCGAGCGCAACGCGACCGGCCCATACCTAGACACTGCGGCGACGGCGGGCTCCAGCGAGTCCGCCTCCGCATGCGTGTGGCTACGCTCGGCGGGTGCGCCCGGCGCTCCTCCTTCTCGCCGCCTCCGTCGTCGCCGCCGTCGCGGCGTGCGGCGCGAGCGCGGGCGGGCGAACGCCGATCGTCTTCGGGACGACCGGCGGCAACCTGGCCGGTTATCACGTCACGATCCAGCCGAACGGCAGCGTCCGGCTCAGAGGGCGAGGCTGGAAGTTCCACAAGCAGATCCGGCCGGCGCGCGTGCGGCAGCTGCGGCGGGACATCCGGCGCGCGAACCTCGCGAGCCGCGTGTGCCCGGGGACCCTGCCGGACTTCGCGTCGAAGTTCATCCGGGTCGGCGGTCGCACGTTCCAGGTGCGCGGAGGCTGCGAGCCCCGCTTCCGGCGCGTCTTCGACGCGCTCGTCTCGGCCGTCGCGCTCCGTCCGAGCTCGGGCTAGTCGATCTTGATCGCGACGTGCTTGAGCTGGGTGTACTCCTCCATGGAGTAGATCGACATGTCCTTGCCGTAGCCGGACTGCTTGTAGCCGCCGTGCGGCAGCTCCGACGAGATCGGGAGCAGGTGGTCGTTGACCCAGACCGCGCCGAACTGGAGCTTGCGCGCGGCGTTCATCGCGCGGCCGACGTCGCGCGTCCAGACCGACGCCGCGAGCCCGTACTTCACGTCGTTCGCCCAGCAGATCGCCTCGTCGTCGTCCGCGAAGCGCTGCACCGTCACCACCGGGCCGAACACCTCGCGCTGGACGATCTCGTCCTCCTGCCTGACGTCGGTGACCACGGTCGGCTGGACGAAGAAGCCGCCGCCGCCGTTCGCGCCGGTGCCGCCGCCGGTGAGGATCGTCGCGCCCTTCGCGCGCTCGAGGAAGCCGAGGATCCGCTCCTGCTGGTCGTGCGAGATGACCGAGCCCATCTCGGTCTCGTCCGAGAGCGGGTCGCCGACCTTGAGCGACTCGACCTGCGGCACGAGCTCCTCGAGCAGGCGGTCGTAGATCTTCGGCCCGGCGAGCACGCGCGAGCCGGCGGTGCAGTCCTGGCCGGAGTTCCAGTAGCCGGCGAGCCGGATCCCCTCCGCGGCCGCCTTCGGATCGGCGTCGTCGAAGATCACCATCGGCGCCTTGCCGCCGAGCTCGAGGTGGACGCGCTTGAGCGTGTCGGCGGCGGTGCGCGCGATGATCTTCCCGGTTTCCACATCTCCTGTCAGCGAGACCATTCCGACATCCGGGTGCTCGACGAGCCGCTGCCCGACCGGGACGCCGTCGCCCGTGACGACCTGCAGCACGCCCGGCGGGATGACCTCCTCCGCGAGCTGGACGAAGCGCAGCAGCGAGAGCGGCGTCTGCTCGGAGGGCTTGAGGATCTGGAGGTTGCCGGCCGCGAGCGCCGGGCCCGTCTTCCAGATCGCCATCATCAGCGGGTAGTTCCAGGGGCAGATGCCGCCGACGATCCCGATCGGCTCGCGCCGGATCAGCGAGGTGTAGCCCTCGATGTACTCGCCGGCCGACTTGCCCTCGAGGTTGCGGGCCGCGCCGGCGAAGAAACGGAGGTTGTCGGCGGAGAAGGGCATCTCGTCGCGCGAGGCCAGGAGCGGCTTGCCGACGTTGACCGATTCGAGCTGCGCGAGCTCCTCGGCGTGCTCGTCCAGCACGCCCGCGAGCCGGAGCAGGAGCTCGGAGCGCTCCTTCGGCGTCTTCTCGAGCCACTCGGGCGCGGCGGCCTGCGCCGCCTCGACGGCGCGGTCGACGTCCTCGGCGCCGCAGCGCGGCACCTCGGCGATCGTCTCGCCGGTCGCGGGCGCGATCACCTCCATCGTCTCGCCGGAGGCCGCGTCGGCGAGCTCTCCGCCGATCAGGATCTGGTACCGGGTCGCTGTGGTGCTCATGGCTTCCTCCTTGCTCAGACCGCCGGGATCTCCGCCGCCTCGACCGCCTCGGTGACCTGTGCCGAGCCGCGTCGGATCAACCCGGTGTCGCGCATGACGCGCTGCGCGAGCGCGACGGGGATCACGGTGATGGCTATGACGAAGAAGGCGACGACGTTGATCACGGGCAGCTGCTGTCCCTGCCGGATGTTGTCGAGGATGAAGATCGGAAGCGTCTCCTGCAGCCCGGCCGTGAACGTGGTCACGATCACCTCGTCGAACGACAGCGCGAACGCGAGCAGGCCGCCCGCGACGAGCGCCGTCGACAGAACCGGCCAGAGGACGAAGCGGAACGTCTGCCAGCCGTCGGCACCGAGATCCTGCGACGCCTCGACGAGCGAGGTCGAGGTGCGCCGCAGCCGCGCGACGACGTTGTTGTAGACGACCACGACGCAGAAGGTGCAGTGGCCGATGACGATCGTCCACATCGAGATCGAGATCCCGGCGAAGACGAAGAACGAGTTGAGCGCCATCCCGGTGATGATCCCGGGCAGCGCGAGCGGCAGGACGAGCAGGAACGAGATCGCCTCGCGGCCGAAGAAGCGATAGCGGGCCACGGCGGCCGCGGCCATCGTCCCGAGCAGGAGCGCGATCGCCGTCACGATCGCGCCGACCTTCAGCGACAGGGTGAGCGCGCTGCGGGCGTCGGCGTTGTGCCAGGCGACGCTGAACCAGTGCGTCGACCAGTCCGTGATCGGCCAGCTCTGCAGGGTCGATCCGTTGAACGCGTAGAGCGCGATGATCACGAGCGGGATCCAGAGGAAGGCGATGACGAGCGCCGACCAGATCGCGAGCGAGATGCGGGTGCCGCGCCTCACAGGGCCTCGAACGCTCCAAGCTTTCGCGCGACCAGGAGGTAGACGCCCATGATCAGCATCGGCACGACGGTGAAGGCCGCCGCGAACGGGAGGTTGGTCGCGAAGTTGTCGTAGACGACGTTGCCGATCATCTGCGAGCCCGTGCCGCCGACGAGCGCCGGCGTGATGTAGTCGCCGAGCGTCAGGGCGAAGGTGAAGATCGAGCCGGCGACGAGCCCGGGCAGCGCGAGCGGCAGGATGACCGAGCGGAACGTTCGGAAGCCGCTTGCACCGAGGTCGGACGACGCCTCGAGGTAGGAGTCCGGGATCCGCTCGAGCGCCGCATAGACCGGCAGCACCATGAACGGGAGCCAGACGTACGAGAAGACGATCCACATCGCCGTGTTCGTGTAGGCGAGGTTCTGATCCGGCAGGCCGAGGCCGTTCAGCGCCCAGTTGAGCGCGCCGTCGTGCGCGAGGATCGCCTGCCAGGCGTAGATGCGAACGAGGTAGCTCGACCAGAGCGGAAGCAGGACCAGCACGAACAGGATCGCCCGCGTCCTCCCGCCGGCGACCCGGGCCATGAAGAAGGCGAGCGGGAAGGCGAGCACCGCGTCGGTCAGCGTCGCGGCGGCCGCCATCTCGAGCGTCAGTCCGGCGATGTGGAGATAGGGCTGGCTCGTGTCGAAGATCAGGCGGTAGTTCGCGAGGCCCCAGGTGTGCCTGAGCTCCGAGGTGAACGAGTCGACGCTCCAGAACGACGAGACGAAGACGACGGCGAGCGCCCCGATGTAGACGATCACGAACGCGCCGAGCGGCAGCGTCAGCAGCGACAGGGCCTTGAGCCACGGCCGCCGCCAGAAGAGCCCCGAGAGACGAAGGCGGGCCCGCCGTCCGGGCGGGCCCGCCTCGAATGCGCCGGCGTCAGCCGCCAAGCGTCATCCCTGGATCTGCGTCCACGCCTGCTGCCAGGCGTTGTAGTCCGTACAGCCGTTGCCCTTCTTCCAGCCGCACGCGGGCACGGGCGTCTTCCAGAACTTGATCTTGTTGTAGTAGGACCTCGGCTCGTTCAGGTGGTACGCCGCGCAGGAGCCTTTCTGCGCCTTGTTCATGTACGAGCAGGCCTTCGGGTTGACGGGCGTCTCGCCGAAGAAGAGCGCCTGCTTCGCCTGTACCTGCGGCGTCGAGATGTACTTCATCCACAGGTACGCGCAGTTGGGATGCGGCGCCTTGGCGGCGAGCATCCACGTGTCGGCCCAGCCGGTGGTCGGCAGCGGGACGATCTCCTTCACCGGCACGGGCTTCTTCGCTCCCTGGAGCTGGAGCGTCTGGTACGGCCAGCCCGCGCCCATCCAGACGTCGCCGTTCGCGAAGGAGCTGATCTCGTCCGCCGCGTAGTTCCAGTAACGCTTGAGAAGCGGCTTCTGCCCCTTGAGCAGCGCGACCGCAGCGGCGAGCTGCACCGGCGTCAGCTCGTACGGATCCTTGATCCCGAGAGCCGGCCTCTTCTTCTCCAGGTAGAGCGCCGCATCGGCGATCTGGATCGGGTTGTTCGGCACGGTCAGCTTGCCCTTGTACTTCGACGAGTAGATCGCGCTCCACCCGGTCGGGGCCGGCTTCACCTTCTTCGTGTTGTAGATCAGCGTGTTCGGGCCCCACTGCAGCGAGATGCCGTAGTGCACGCCTTTGACGGTGTTGTGCGGCGGCGACTTGAAGACCGGCAGGAAGTCCTTCCAGCTCGGGATCAGCTTCACGTTGATCGGCTGGACGTCGTGGGCGAAGATCAGCCGCAGGCTCGCGTCGCCCGACGCGGAGACGAGGTCGTACTGGCCGCCTCCGCCGCCGCCGTTCGCGTGCATGTGGGCGAACATCTCCTGCGAGGACCCGGCGTCCTTGCGATGGATGATGCAGCCCGTCTGCTTCTGGAACTTGCTCACGTAGCTCTTGTCCGAGTAGCCCGGCCACTCGAGCAAGTTCAACCGGCCCTCGCCCTTGCCGATCTTGGTCGGCAGGCCGAGCGATCCGGCGTGGACGCTCGCGGCAGGCACCGCGAACGCCGTGACGACCGCAGCCAGGGCGACGACGCCCAAGGCATGTGTCTTGCGAACCCTCCTCACGTGCCCTCCTTCTCGATTTCGTACGTGTGCTCCGGCCGCCACGAGAGGCGGACCCGCTTGCCCTGCTCCGCGAGCGCCTCCTGCGAGGACGTCTCGAGGTTCTGGCGGACGACGGCGAGCTCGCCGCCCGTGTCGAGGTCGACGACGTAGCGCGTGACCATGCCGACGTAGACGACCTCGCGAATCGTCCCCGCCTCGCCGATTTCCCGCTCCGGCGCCGGCAAAGCCGACGCCTCCGCTCCTGGCCGGGCTCCGTCGAACCTACGCCCGGTCGCGCCCTCGTCGACCATCCGGATCTTCTCCGGCCGGATCGTGAAGCGCCGGCCGTCGCGCTCGAGCACGTTCGAGACGCCGACGAAGCCGGCGACGAACTCGGTCTGCGGGTGCTCGTACACCTCCGCCGGCGACCCGACCTGCTCGATCCGGCCCGCGTTGAACACGGCGAGCCGGTCGCTCATTGTCAGCGCTTCCTCCTGGTCGTGCGTGACATAGACGAACGTGATGCCGAGGTCCCGCTGCAGCGTCTGCAGGAAGCTCTGCATCTCCTGGCGCAGCTTCAGGTCGAGCGCGCCGAGCGGCTCGTCGAGAAGCAGCACGGGCGGCCGGTTCACGATCGCGCGCGCGAGCGCGACGCGCTGCCGCTGGCCTCCCGAGAGCTGGGCGGGCTTGCGGTCGCCGAGACCGGGCAGCCGAACGCGCCCGAGCACCTCGTCGACCCGCTCGCGCCGCTCGCGGCGCCCGACGCCGCGCACCCGCAGGCCGTACGCGACGTTCTCTGCCACGGTCATGTGCGGGAAGAGCGCGTAGTCCTGGAAGACGGTGTTGACGGCGCGCTGGGACGGCGCGACCCGGGTCACGTCGACGCCCTGCAGCTCGACGCGCCCGGCGTCGGGCCGCTCGAAGCCTGCGATCACCCGCAGCGTCGTGGTCTTGCCGGAGCCCGATGGGCCGAGGAGGGTGAAGAACTCGCCGGCTGCGATATCGAGGTCGACGCCTCCGACGGCGACGACGTCGCCGTAGACCCGGCGGATCCCGCTCAGGCGGACCGCGGGCGTCCCCGCGACCGGATCGGTCTCAGTTTCGGTCGGTGCCAGCGCCGCCAAGCGCCTCCTCCAGCAGGGCGAGCCCGCGCTCGAGCTCCTCGTCGCTCGCGGTCAGCGGCGGCAGGAGCCGGATCACGTTCCCGTCGAGCCCGCACGAGAGGAGGAGCAGCCCCTTGTCGAACGCGGCCGCGGTGGTCGCCTTCGCCGCGTCGGGCGTCGGCTCGCGCAGCTCGAGCGCGAGCATCGGGCCGAGCCCTCGCACCTCGCCGACGACCGGCTGCCGCGCGGCGATCTCGTCCAGGCGCGCGCGCAGCAGCGAGGCGACGTGGTCGGCGCGCTCCGCGAACCCGGGTGCCGTCAGCTCGTCGAGCACGGCCAGCGCTGCCGCACAGGCGACCGGGTTGCCGCCGAACGTCCCGCCGAGCCCGCCGACGTGCACGGCGTCCATCAGCTCGGCGCGTCCGGTGACGCCGGCGAGCGGAAGGCCACCGCCGAGCGTCTTCCCGCTCACGATCAGGTCCGGCTCGACGCCGAGCTGCTCGATCGCCCACATCGTCCCGGTGCGCCCGCAGCCCGACTGCACCTCGTCGTCGACGTAGAGGATCCCGTGCTCGTCGCAGAGGCGGCGCAACGCCTGCACGAACTCCGGCGGCATCGGGATGAAGCCTCCCTCGCCCTGCACCGGCTCGAGCACGAAGCAGGCGACCGACTTCGGGTCGACGTCCTGTCTGAAGAGGAGGTCGAGGCCGGCGAGCGCGTCGTCGGTCGAGATGTCGCGGAACGGGTACGGCGCGGGCACGCGATGAACGTCCGTCGCGAGCGGGCCGAAGCCGTCCTTGTAGACGAGCTTCGCCGTCATAGCCATGGTCAGGTTCGTGCGGCCGTGGAAGGCGCGGTCGAAGACGACGACGCCGGCGCGGCCGGTCGCTGCGCGAGCGATCTTGACGGCGTTCTCGACCGCCTCCGCGCCGGAGTTGAGGAGGATCGACTTCGTCTCGGACTCACCGGGCCAGAGCTCGTCGAGCCGCCGGCAGAGCTCGACGTACGGCTCGTACGTCCCGACCATGAAGCACTGGTGCAGGTAGCGGTCGACCTGCTCGTGGATCGCGGCCACGACGCCGGACGGCCCGTGCCCGAGGTTCTGGCAGGCGATGCCGCCGGCGAAGTCGAGGAACTCGCGACCGTCGACGTCCCAGACCCGCGCCCCCTCGGCCCGGCCGACGACGAGCTTAGGCGTGGACACACCGCGGGCGACGTAGCGTTCGCGCGCCGCGAGGACCTGCTCGGCGGCGCTTGCGCGTTCCTCCACGGACATCGGCGCCAGGATTATCGCTGCGCGATCCGCCTAGTTCAAGCGGCGGCTGCCTCGCAATGCGAGGCACCCGCGCGCCACGCTTGCGCAATGCGCGGCCGGTAGCAGCCACGATCACAAGAGCGTCTCGAACGTGCCGAAACGGAGCTCGCTGTCGTAGTGGAACCGCGTCGCGTCGACCCGCTCCATGTACTCCGCGCGACGCTCGGCGACGAAGGCGTTGTACGCGTCGGCCGACTCCCAGCGGTCGATCACGAGATAGCGGCCGGGCGCCTCGACGTCGCGCAGCAGCTCGGTGCCGATGTAGCCACGGCCCTGCCGGAAGAACTCCGCCCACTCGCCGTCCGTCCCGTACACCCGCTCGAACTCGGCCGTCTCGCGCACCTCGTAGCTGAAGACGAGTGCGATCACGCCGCTGAGGATAAGGTCCGGGACATGTCCGCTGAAGCCGTCCCCGCGGAGCCGGAGAGCCGGGACGAGTACGCCGGCGTCCTCCGCTTCTACCACCTGGCGAAGCACCAGGAGTGGCAGGTCGACGACGTCCCTTGGGGCGACATCCCCTTCGTGCCGGAGGGGAAGGGCACGCCCGAGCGCCGCGCGCGGCGGCGGGACATCTGGCGCTCGGTGATCATGCAGCAGCTGCAGGCGGACGTCTTCGCGTGCGAGATGGCGTCGCAGCTGCTCTCGGCGGCGCCCGACCCGGAGGCTCGCCTCTACTACTCGACGATGGTGCAGGACGAGTCGCGCCACACCGAGGCGTGGCTGCGGCTGATCGGCCAGGTCGGCGGAGAGGGGGAGCGCGACCCGTACCTCGACCAGCTCGCGCACATGTTCCTCGAGGCCGACCTGCTCGAGGAGAAGGTCTTCCTGATGCAGGTCTTCTTCGAGCGGCTGATCATCCCGCGCTTCCGCCTGATCGCCCGCTCGTCGCGCGGCACGGTGCTCGAGGACCTCTGCAACCGCCTCGCCGTCGACGACGGCATCCACCACGGCGCTGGCATGGCGTACGAGCGGGTACTGCTCAAATCCGCAGGAAAGAAGGTCCGTGGGCGCCTGGTGGACGCCGCGAACACGATGCTCCCGATCTTCGCGAGCCACGTCCTCTGGCGGCCGAAGGCGCGCGAGATGATCGGGACGCTGATGGAGGCCCGCGACCGCGAGCGACTGCGCGAGGAGCTCAACCACGGCGTGCGGCTCGCCAACTCGCTCGGCCTGGACGTCTCCGACGTCCGCCTGCCCGCCGCCTGAGCCGCCACGTTTGCCGACCCAGGGTGCGGGAAGCGTCCCTGCTCCCTGACAGCGCCTTGAGGAGCGTCTCGATGGCTGAAGAAGAGCAGCAGGACGAGCAGCAGGGCCAGGAAGAGGAGCAGGGCGGCGGGTCGGCGCGCAGCCGCCGCGGCGATCAGCTCCGCGCGTGGCTCAGGCGAAGGCGGCGAAGAGGAGGGTGAAGAAAGCGAGGAAGAGGACGAAGCCGGCGAGGAGTAGCCTCGCCCGGCCCGGACGCGGCCGCGGCGTCGCGCAGCTGGTTCCACAGCTCCTGCTTCCGTAGCGCCACCGAGACACGCTCGGCGTGATCGATCGCTCAGCTGTTGAAGGTGGCGATGTCGATGCGCGGCATGGCACAAGAGTACGCCCCCCGGTCGAGCGTCGCCCGGCCGGGGGGGCGCGAACCTGCTTCAGAGGATGTCGAGGACCGGGTAGCGCGGGTCGCAGTCCAGACAGGCTGCGGCGAAGAGCGCGGTGCCGACGTCGCCGGTGAAGAGCGAGTAGCGCCGCCGGCCGTTCGCGGCAGCCAGCCTCTCCGCCTGGGCCAGCGCGTGGACGGCGAGACGCCGAGCCCGCTCGAGCCAGAGCTCGTCGCCGGTGCGCGCGAACGTCTTGAGCAGCGCGAAGCCGTTGCCCGAGGTTCCGTGGCAGATGCCGTGGCCCTTCTCGTCGCCGTGGGCGCCGGCCTGCCAGATCACGTCGGCACCTGCCAACAGGAGCTCCTCGTCGAGGTAGTCCCAGGCGGCGACGAGGATCCCCGGCGCGCCGACGCACCACTGCAGCCGCGGCTCGTCCGTCCAGTTCGCGAGGCCGTCCTCGCGCCGCGCCTCCCCGGCGAGGAGCGCGGCCGTCTCCCGACGCAGCGCGTCGTTGCGGGGATCCTCGACGTGGAGGAGGGCCCGCACATTCGCGACGACGCCGTGCGAGGCGCCGATCGCCCGGAACTCCTGGCCCCAGAGACGCTGCGTCCAGAGCCCGTCGTCGTCGCGGCGTGCCGCCACGGCGGCCGCCGTGGCGCGCGCCGCCTCGTCCCACCTCTCCTCGTCCGTCGCATCCCGCATCGCCGCGGCCGCGAGCAGGGTGCCGGGCGCGCCGGCGAAGGGCTCGTTCGTCTCGCTGTCGAGGTTCGCCCGCACGAGCTCGTGCAGGCGGTCGGCGCCCGAGGCGTTCGGCGTGAGCAGGAGCGAGACGAGCAGCGGCCCCGTCTCGCCGTAGAAGAGTCCGGCCTCGGGCAGCGGCGGGGTCGGCTCGCCCTTCGTGAAGTCCGGCTCCCTTCGCCATTGCTCGAGCGCGCGCACCGCGGCCGCCGGGAGGTCGAGCCGCGACTCGGCGAAGGGGCGCAGCCGGGCCAGCGCCCAGATCACGCCCGCGGCCCCGACGTAGAGGTTCTTCATCGGCAGCTTGGCCTGCCAGCCGTCCCACTCGTGCGCCGGCCACAGGGTATCGGGGTCGAACGCGGCGTCGGCATCGGCGACGATCTCCGCGATTGCCGCCTCGACGCGTGCCGCGTTCCACGGCTCGTCGACGAGCGGCTCGAACTGCGCGGGGTCGTACAGCACCGCTAGCGTATGCCGCCGCGCTCGAAGTGGGCGCGGAAGAAGTTCTCGCTGCCGGCCGTCGCCATCGCGGCCGAGGCGCTGATCTCGAGCGCGAGCGCGGTCGCGGCCACGAGCTGCGCGAGGCGATAGACCTTGCCCGGCCCGGCGCAGCCCATCAGCTCGAGCCAGCGCTTCGGATCGGGGAGCGTCGTGCCGCCGCCGACCGTCCCGACCTCGATCCCGGGGAAGCGGATCGAGACGTGGAGACCCCCGTCGACGCGCTGCTCCGTCCCGTGGGCCATCGAGCTCGTCGCGACGAGGCCGAGATCCTGGCCCGTCGCCGCGAACACCGCCGCGATCGCCGACGCCGGCGTGAAGGCGACCGACTGCATCCCCGACGCGACCGCGCCGTGCGTGCCTGTCCAGGCGAGCTCCTCGAGGTCGTGGAGCTTCGTCCGCAGCACCCGCTCGATCGCCGCCTCGGTCAGCGTCGTCTCCGCGATCACCGTCTTGCCGTGCCCCTGCTGGAAGTACTCGAACGACGGCTTCTTGTCGCCGCCCATGTTCGCCTCGAGGATCGTGCGCACGACCGGCACCGGCGCCTGCGGCAGCACGTAGGCCATGTTCAGCGCGTACGCGTTGCGGGTCATCATGTTCGCGCCGAAGGCGTCGCCGGTCGTGAAGCGCCACAGGACGTGACACATCGGGCCGACGACGTGGGTCTTCACCTCGCGCAGGACGGCGTGGCGCGAGAGCTCCGGACTGTCGGCCGCGCGGAGGAAGTCGCGCATCGCGGGCACCTGTCCCTCCACCCAGCGCGCGAGCGTCAGCGCGTCGCCGGAGTCCTTGCACACGAAGCAGGATGCTCTGGTGATCCTGTCGGCTATCACGTACGCTCGACAGCCCCCGGACTCGGTGATCGCCTTGGCGCCGCGCTGCACCGACGCAGTCAGGCCTCCCTCGGTGTGCGCGAGCGGGACGACGACTTCCTCGTACGCGCGGCCCGTCTCGACGAGGTCGCCGTCCTCCGACAGCTCGTACTCGCCGAGCGAGACCGCGAGCTGCGCGACCGAGACGGGAATCGAGACGAAGCCCGTCACCGACTCCGCCGCCTTGGCGTACGGCTCGAGGTCGAGCTCGGGCAGGCCCAGCGCCTCCTGCCGGGCACGCACCGAATCGGGGTCGTTCTTGCGGGGGAGACGCACGGGCGGAGGCTATAACCTCGCCCCGTGGCCGCAACGATCATCGACGGCAAGGCGCTCGGCGCGAAGGTGCGCGAGGAGGTGGCCACGGCCGTCGCCGAGCTCGGCCACGTCGGTCTCGCCACCGTCCTCGTCGGCGACGACCCGGCCTCGCACATCTACATCGATCTCAAGCAGAAGGCCGCGCAAAACGCCGGGATGGAGGCGCGCGACCTGAAGCTGCCGGCCGACACGAGCGAGGAGGAGCTGCTCGCGACGATCGCCGAGGTCAACGCGGACGACGGAGTCGACGGCCTGCTGGTCCAGCTTCCGCTCCCCGACCACATCGACGAAAACCGTGTCATCGAGGCGATCGCGCCGGAGAAGGACGTCGACGGGATCCACCCGCTCAACGCCGGACGGCTCTACCTCGGCCGCCCGACGCTCGTCCCCGGCACGCCGCTCGGGATCATGCGGATGCTCGACGAGTACGAGATCCCGCTCGAGGGCGTTCGCGCGGTCGTCGTCGGCCGCTCCGCGATCGTCGGCAAGCCGATGGCGCACCTCCTGCTCCAGCGCCACGCGACGGTGACGATCTGCCACTCGCGCACGCAGGACCTGCAGCGGCACACGCTCGACGCCGACGTACTCGTCGCCGCGGTCGGGCGCACGCATCTCATCTCCCCGGACATGGTCAGGGCGGGCGCAACGGTGATCGACGTCGGGATGAACCGCGAGGAGGGAAGCCGCAAGGTGCTCGGGGACGTCGACCCCGGCGCGATGGAGGAGGCCGCCTACATGACGCCGGTCCCGGGCGGGGTCGGGCCGATGACGATCGCGATGGTCCTCCAGAACGCCGTTACGGCAGCGCGATTGCGCCGCGCCGGCGCTATTGCGCCCGCGGGAAACTGAGCTAAACTCCGGCCTGTTTCAGCAAAGGTCGGCGGCTCGGTGCCCGGGCCGTCGTTTTTCTGCAAGGAGGAAGGGTTGGCTGAGGGCACCGTAAAGTGGTTCTCGAACGAGAAGGGCTACGGCTTCATCGAGCGCGAAGGCGGCGA
>DASSZE010000018.1:0-19857 GCA_035713675.1 Gaiellaceae bacterium
CGGGTGCGCTCGTGCTCGCGCGCAGGAAGCTCCGGAACTTCGGCGCGACGTGCGAGGAGCGGCGGGCGACCCTGCCCGGCGACGACCTCGTCCCGGGCGCCAGGAGCCGGTCGACGATGGCCGTCACGATCGACGCACCGCCGTCGGCCGTCTGGCCGTGGCTCGTCCAGATGGGCTGCGACAGGGCGGGGTTCTACAGCTGGGACCGCCTCGACAACGGGGGCAGGCCGAGCTCGACGGAGATCCATCCGGAGTGGCAGGGGCTCGCGGTCGGCGACCGGGTGACGGCCACGCCGGACGGGCACTGGTGGTTCATGGTCGACCGGCTCGAGCCGGAGCGCGTGCTCGTCCTGCGGTCGTCCGTCCACATCGGCGCGCGCAAGCCGCTCGATCCCGCGGCGCCGCGGCCGCGGTTCTTCCTCGACGGCGTCTGGACGTTCGTCCTCGACGAGCTGCCGGACGGGAAGACGCGGCTGGTCGTGCGCTCGTTCGGCGCCGCGCGTCCGCGGCTGCTGCTCGGCGCGGTGAACCTGGCCCTGGGTGACCCGGCGCACGTCGTGATGCAGACGCGGCAGCTCCACAACCTGAAGCGGCGCGCAGAGGCTCCGCTCCGGGAGCCGGTGCTCGTCGCCGCGGCCTGAGTACCGCTTAGCCTGAGCGCGGTGGCGCTCGTCGAGATCCCGGAGCCGTTCGACTTCGAGCTCTCGACGGCGCGCTTCCGCGCCTTCGGGCTGGACCGCGCGAACGTGTGGGAGGACGGGGCGCTGTACCGCCCGATCGGCGGGCGCGAGGTGCGGATCGCAGCTGCGGAGGGCGGCGTCGACGTGGAGCCGCTCGACGCCGAGATCGAGCCCGTCGTCCGCACCCTGCTCGGCTCCGGGTTCGACCTCGTCGAGTTCTCGGCCTGGGCGGCCGGCGACGAGCTGCTCGCCCCGCTCGTCGTGCGCTTCGCCGGCTTCCGGCCGCCGCTCACGCCGGACCCCTTCGAGGCGCTCGTCACCTCGATCACGGCGCAGCAGGTGTCGCTCTTCTCCGCGGTCGCGATCCGCAACCGGCTCGTCGAGCGCTTCGGGGAACCGCTCGGCCGCGTCTGGGTCTTCCCGACGCGCGAGCGCCTCGCCGCGGTCCCGGAGGAGGAGCTCTACGCGGCCGGGTTCTCGCGCCGCAAGGCGGAGTACGTCGTCGGCCTCGCCCGTGCCGACCTCGACCTCCCCGGGCTGGCACTCCTCCCCGACGACGAGGTCAAGGAGCGGATCGTCGCCGTACGCGGCCTCGGCGAGTGGACCGCCGACTGGTTCCTCGCGCGGCACCTCGGCCGCCCGCGCGCCTGGCCGGCCGGCGACCTCGCCCTGCGCAAGGCGGTGCGCGGGCTCTATGGTGACGTCGACGTCCGGGCCGCCGGCGCGCGGTTCGACCCGTTCCAGAATTTGACCGCGCATTACCTCCTGGCACAGTTCCTCGTCCCGTGATCAGAGCCGCCACCGCCGAAGACCTCCCGCTCGTCCGCGCGCTGTGGCAGGCGTTCGAGGACGAGATCCCCGACGAGCCCTGGCGCGAGGACGACTCCGCGGAGGACCAGGCCTGGCTCGAGCAGGCGGTGAAGGAGGAGATCGTCCTGCTCGCCGACGACGCCGGCCTCGCGGTGGCGCGCAAGAAGGGCGAGCGGCTCGGCTTCCTCGAGATCGTCTACGTCAAGCCCGAGGCGCGGCGCCGGGGTCTCGCGGCCGAGCTCGTGCGCGAGGCCGCGAAACGGCTGCGCGAGGCCGGTGCGGACATGCTCGAGCTCGAGGTGCTCGCGTCGAACGTCGAGGCGCGGGCGATCTACGAGCGGTGGGGCATGAAGCCCGTGGAGGTGACGCTCGGCGCGGGGCTCGCGGACCTCGAGCAGCGGCTCGCTCCTGCCGACGGGCCGACGTTCGGGTTCGTCCACATCCAGACCGACGACGTCGAGAAGGTGCGGCGGGACACGGTCAAGTTCCTGCGCGCCGAGCCGGACGTCGAGGTCGGAACGGGCTGGATCCGCGTGCGCTCCGACGAGACCGACGCCGATCCCGCGCGGCTGAGGGCGCTCGCGAAGGAGCTCTCGTGGACGACCGGCGGGGTCGTCCTCTCGCTCGGGGTGCAGCGCGGAGCCGTCGTCCGCTACGACCTCTTCGACCGCGGCGCCGACATCGACGAGTACCTGTCCGTGCCGGAGTACTACGGCGAGCTGCCGCCCGGGGACGCGTACGCGCTCGGCGCGAACGCGACCGTGGTAGCGCGGCTGACCGGCGCCGACCCGAAGCGGGTGCGCGAGGTGGCGCGCACGGCGGCGTCGCCCTCCGATCTCCCGCCGGCGAAGGAGCTGTACGAGCAGATCGCCGCCGTCATGAAGGTGCAGCCCTGATCACGCTCTACGACGCCGCGCGCTGTCCCTACTGCGCGAGGGTGCGCATCGTCCTCGCCGAGAAGGACGTCGAGGTGGAGGCCGTCGAGATCGACCTCCAGAACCGGCCGGAGTGGCTCTACGGCAAGAACGTCACCGGCCGTGTCCCGGTGGTCGAGGAGGAGGACGGCCGGCCGCTGCCCGAGTCGGCCGTGATCATGGAGTTCCTCGAGGAGCGCTACCCGGAGCCGCCACTGCTGCCGCCCGATCCTGCCGACCGGGCCTTCGTCCGGCTCCTGATCTTCCGCGACCACGAGCTGACCGATCCCTACTACGCGTTCCGCCGTGGCGAGGACGGAGCCGAGGAGCTGCTGCTCTCGGCGCTCGCGCAGCTGAACGTCGCGCTCAGCGAGCGGCCGTACCTCGGCGGCGCGGAGTACGGGCTCGCGGACATCGCGTACGTCCCGTGGATCCTGCGGGCCCGCGACATGCTCGGCGTCGAGATCGGCCCCTTCCCCGCGCTCGGCGACTGGCTCGCGCGGCTCGAGCAGCGGCCGGCGGTCGCGAGCGAAGCCGGTATCGTCGCGGCGCTGTGACTCCGAGCGCCGTCGTCGACTCCGCCTGGCTCGCCGAGCATCTCGACGAGGACGATCTCGTCGTCGGCGACGTCCGCGGGCCGAACGCGCACATGCGCGGCCACATCCCGGGCTCGCGGCCGCTCGTGCTCGGCTCGCCGCCGCCCGCCGCGGACGAGGAGAGCGCGCGCGAGCTCGCGCGCGAGATAGCGCTGCGGCTGCGCCGGCACGGGATCACGGGCCGCGAGCGGCTCGTGCTCGTCGACCGCGGCGACGGCGTCGGCGCCATGCCGGCCGCGCAGATGGCCGAGCTGGCGGGGCATCCCAGCGTCTCGATCCTCCTCGGCGGGATGGCCGCGTGGCAGGGCGAGCTCGCCGAGGGAGCGGTGGAGCTCGACCACGTGCGCGAGGCCGACCTCGAGCCGAACCCGCGCGCGCTGCCGACGCGAGAGGAGCTCTCGGGCCGGCTCGGCGACGACTCGCTGACGATCCTCGACGTGCGGACGCCCGAGGAGTTCGCCGGCCGTCGTGGCAACCAGTGCGACCCGCGCCAGGGGCACATCCCCGGCGCGCGGAACCTCGAGGTCGGCGGGCTGTTCCAGGCGCCCGGCCGGCCGGCGCCGCCCGAGCGGATCCGCGAGCTCGTCGGCCTGCCGGAGGGCGCGGAGATCGTCGCGTACTGCCACTCCGGCTCGCGCTCGGCGCTCGCGACGCTCGCCCTCCGCTTCGCCGGCTACGACGCCCGCAACTACGCAGGCTCCTGGCACGAGTGGAGCCGGCACGACGACCTTCCGCTCGAGCGCTAGGAGGCCTCGGCGGGACGGCGCTCAGCGCGGCGCTGCGGCACAGCCACTGTCCCGCCGGGCCCTCCGAATCCCGTAAGGTCGCCCCGTGAGCGTCGGCGGCGTCCTCGGCGAGACCTGGGGTCTCTACACGAAGTTCTTCGCGCGCTTCTTCGTCCTCGCCGCGATCGTCTACCTGATCATCAACCTGCTCGGGGCGCTCCTGGGCTCGGCCGTCGGCACGGGCTCGGCCGCGGTTCTCGTCGCGCTCATCACGGTGATCGTCTCTCTCGTCGGCACCTTCTGGCTCCAGGGTGCGCTCGTGTACGCGGTCGACGACGTGCGCGACGGAAGGATCGACTCGTCCATCGGCGACCTGTTCGAGCGCGTCCGGCCCTACCTCGGGACGCTGGTCGTCGCGGGAATCCTCGCCGGGCTCGGCATCGCCGTCGGCCTCGTGCTGCTGATCGTGCCCGGCCTGATCCTGCTCACGTGGTGGTGCCTGA
The DNA here is from genome assembly GCA_035713675.1 of Gaiellaceae bacterium. Lineage (GTDB taxonomy): Bacteria > Actinomycetota > Thermoleophilia > Gaiellales > Gaiellaceae > Palsa-739. The sequence continues at coordinate 4,229 of DASSZE010000018.1, forward strand.
TCGTCCCCGTGATCGTGCTCGAGGGCAAGCAGGTGGGCGAGTCGTTCGGCCGCTCCCGCGAGCTCGTCCGCGGCAACGGCTGGAGTGTCTTCGGGGTCGTCATCATCACCGTGCTCGCAAGCGCGCTCGCTTCCGGCGTGATCCAGTCGCTCTTCGGGTTCCTGGACCCGTTCCTGCGCTACTGGATCGGCGGCACGATCGCGAACGCGATCGTCGACCCCTTCCTCGCGATCGCGCTGACGGTCCTGTACTTCCATCTGCGCGAAAGCCCGGCGACCGAGGCCGCCGCGGCGCCGGTGGCTCCCGAGCCTGCGCCGGAGCCGCCGCCTGCACGGCAGCCGTTCCCGCCGCCGCCGACGGAGGAGCCCACCGCGCCCGCGCCCGCCGAAGAACCTCCGCCTTCCGAGCCGGACGCCTAGCCCGCAGCCTCTCTCAGGAGAGCGCGATCAGTGCGACGCCGGCGGCGACCGCCACGGCGCCGGAGAAGCGCTCGGGCCCGACGGGCTCGCGCAGGAAGGCGCCGGAGAAGACCGCCGCGAGGACGACGCTCGTCTCGCGCACGGCGGCGACCTCGGGAGCCGGCGCGAGGCGCAGTGCGGCGAGCACGAGCGCATAGGCGCCGAACGAGGCGATCGCGGCGACTGCCGTCGACGCCGTCAGCTGCGCTCGGACGGCATGGGCGCCGCGACGGGCCACGACCAGCGGCACCGCGACGAGCGCAACCGGGAGCAGGACGAGCTCGAGGTATGGCAGCGAGGCGGCGTGCTGCAGCCCCTCCTTGTCGACGAGCGTGTAGCCCGCGATCGCGCAGCCGATCGCCAGCGCGACGAGCACTCCCTCCGTTCCGCTCCCGATCCCGCGCACGAGCACCACGCCGACCGCGACGAGGCAGACGCCGACGGCCGCGCCCACCGAGACGTGGCGGCCGAGAACGACTGCCGTTCCGAGCAGCACGAGCAACGGGGCCGAGCCGCGCGCGATCGGATAGACCACCGACAGCTCCCGCCGCCGATACGCGACGACGAGCAGCGCGAAGTACATCGTCTCCAGCGCGGCCGACGCGGCGACGTAGGGCACGACGGCCCACGAGACCGACCAGGTGGCCGCCGCCACGGGCGCGAAGAGGACGACGGAGAGCCCGAGCACGACCGCCGTGCGGGCCTCGACGTCGTCCGACCAGCGCAGGAACGCGTTCCAGCCGGCGTGGAGGAAGGCCGCCGCGAGGGCGAGCGCCAGCGCCTCAGCGGGCAAGCCGCTCTGCGGCCCCGAGAAAGGCCCGGCAGAGGCGGCGGCCGAGCTCGTTCCAGCGTCCGATCTGCCGCCGCGTCTCGACCTGCAGCCGCTCGCGGTGGGGCAGCGGATCGCTCTCGTCCGCGATCCAACGGCCCAGTTGCGGCTCGGTCACCTCCGGATGGAACTGGACGCCCCAGCACGTCCTGCCGAGCCGGAAGGCCTGCAAGGACGCGGCGCTGTGCGCGAGTGCGACCGCGCCGTCCGGCAGGTCGTGCGCGTAGTGGTGCCAGAGGAGCCCGTCGAAGCGCTCCGGCAGCGCCGAGAAGACGGGATCCGCGGTCCCCGCCTCCGTGAGCGCGACCTCGCCCCAGCCGATCTCCGGCTCGGGCATCCGCCCTACCCAGGCGCCCGCCGCCCGCGCGAGGAGCTCCGAGCCGAGGCAGATGCCGAGCGTCGGCACTCGCCGCTCGACGAGGATCGGCAGCCAGTCCGTCTCCTCGGCGAGCCAGGGATAGAGGTCGTCCTGGTCGGGGTGCTGGAAGCCGCCGAAGACGAGGACCGCGTCGTAGCCGGCGAGCTCGGGCGCCCCGCGCTCGGCGAAGTTCCACTCGTCGAGGTCGTGACGCTCCGCGGCGATCACCGGGCCGAACAGCTCGGTCCCCGCATCGCCGTCGTGCACGATCGAGAGGACGCGCATCACGTCCCGCCGCTCGCCGCGATCCGGTTCACGTCGAGGAGCCGCCGCAGCTGCCGGGCGTTCGTCGCCGCCTGCGATACGCGTCGCAGCGGGTTGTCGGGATCCTCCGACGACGCGTTGTTGTTGAAGAACGCATAGGCCTCGTCCGCCTCGCCGGCGAGCTCCTGCAGCGGCTCGACCCACTCGCCGAGCTCCTCGTCGGAGTAGAGGTAGTCGAACCGCTCGGCGGCGGAGCCACCGCGCTTGTTCCAGGTGCCGAGGTTGCGCCCGTGGAAGCGGACGTACGCGAGCGGCGAGGTCGTCGCGACGACCGTCGGGACGAGGTTGCGCGCCGTGTCGGAGCGCGGCGCGTCGACGACGACGTACGAGGCGCCGATCTTCTCGAGGAAGCCGAGGCTGTCGATGCGGTTCTCCTCGTCGAGCCACGAGCGGTGCCGGAACTCGACGAGCATGTCGTAGCCCTCGAGCTGCGCGCGCGACCACTCGAGGTACTCGAGGGACGTGTCCTTGAAGACGACGTAGGGCGGGAGCTGGAAGAGGATCCCGCCGAGCTTCCCGGCGGCGCGGAGCGGCTCGAGCGCGGCGAGGAAGCGGCTGAAGATCTCGGCGCGCAACTCGCGCGGCGGCCGGTCGACGCGGCCGCGGTCGTCGACGGGCATCTCGTCGCGGAGGTCTTCCGGGATCACCTCGGCCTTGACCGGATGGCGCGTCATGAGGCCGAACGCCTTGATGTGCATCGTGAACTCCGGCGGCGTCCGCTCGGCCCAGCCCTGCACCATCGACTCGCTCGGCAGCCGGTAGAAGGTCGAGTCGACCTCGACCGTGTCGAAGTGCTCCGCGTACCAGGCGAGCCTCTCCTTCGCCGGGAGCTTCGGCGGGTAGAACCACTTCGACAGCGCCTCGTCCGCCCACGAGCAGGTGCCGATCCGGACCGTCGCCGCCATGCGGCGGACGCTAGCGGGACACCGGCTTTCGAAGCAGCGACAGGTTCAGCGTGATGCGGCCGATCGTGATCGCCGGGGCGCCGCCGCTCCCGAGCGGCTCGTAGACACCGTCGGCCGTGGTTCCGCCGACCACGACCGTGAGCCGCCTCCCGCGCGGCAGCAGCACGGCCTCGTCGAGGAGCGGGATCTTCACCACGCCCGAGCCGCCGCCGATCTTCGCCGCGCCGACCGTGACCGGCGCGGCGCCTCCCTTGACCGAGACCATCGCCCTGATCTCCGTCAGGACGGAGTTGCGGGCGTAGCGGACGCTGACGGAGCCGTCGCCGAACGTCTCGAGCGGGCCGCCCGTGAGCCGCACCGATCTGCTCACGGAGCTGCCGGCGGCGATCCGCTTCGACCCCGGGAGGTTCACGCTGACGTGCCGGGTACGCGGCAGGGCGGTGTAGGAGGTCGTCGATCCGTCCCACGGGTCGTGCGCGAGCTCGACACCGCCGTGCACGGCTCCCCGGCCCGCCAGGTAGTGCGCGAACCAGGCGACGGCCTCGCCGAGGTAGGTCGGCAGTTCCGCGGCCGGGTTCGCCGCCGGCGGGTGGCCGAGGTCGCCGAGGTAGAGCCGCTTCGGCCCCGCGAGCAGCCCGTAGGCGGCGACCGCCTGATCCAGGTCGAAGAGGAAGTCGTGGCGTCCCTGCAGCAGGAGCGTCGGCACGTGGAGCGACCGGAGCTTCGGACGCGACGAGCGCGCTGCTTCGGCGCTCTTGACCGCCGGCGTCACGACGCCGGTGGCGAGGTCGATCCGCGCCACCGCGAGTGCCGGTTCCCATGAGGAGGCCGAGACGACCTGCGCGAGCGTCTGCACCTCCCCGGTCTTCGGCACACCGGCGGGGTTGAGCGCCGTCCCGAGGCTCGTCCACGTGATCGCGGGCACGATCGCCTTGAACGGGACTCCCGCGACGGCTGCGTTCCAGACCGCGCCGCCGCCGAGCGAGAGGCCGAACGCGCCGATCTGCGTGTTCGAAACGTCGGCGCGGGCGGCGAACCAGGCGAAGAGGTCTCGCGCGTCCTGCACCTCCTTCGGCCCGTCGAGGCCGAACGTCCCGCCCGAGCCGCCGGTGCCGCGGGCGTCGCACATGAGCGAGGCGAAGCCGGTGGGCGCGAGGGCGACGTTCGCGATCGTCTCCATCGCCGCGTGCGTCTGGCCGAGCCCGTGGAAGAGCATGACGCCGGGCCAGCCGCCGGTGGGCGGGCTGCCGGCCGGGAGGACGAGCCCGCACGCGAGCTTCGTCCCGTCGGACGCGGTGATCGTCAGCTCCTGCGTCGCCGCGCGCGTGGCGGCGCGTACGGCCGAGGCGCCTCCCGCACACAGAAGCGCTGCGACAGCCACTGCGACGGCGACCCGGAACCGACCCACGGAAGCCAACGCTAGCGCCCATTTACGATGGTCGGCATGGACTCGCGGCCCGTAGGCGTCTTCGACTCCGGAGTCGGCGGCCTGACCGTCCTGCACGAGTGCCTCGTGACGATGCCGAACGAGGACTTCGTCTACCTCGGCGACCACGCGCGCCTGCCGTACGGGCCGCGGCCGCTCGAGGAGATCCGCCGCTTCGCGCGCGAGATCGGCGCGTACCTGTCGCACCAGGACGTGAAGCTCATCCTCGTCGCCTGCAACGCCGCGACGTCGGCCGCCTTGCCGCAGCTGCAGGAGGAGCTGACGGTGCCCGTCGTCGGCGTGATCACGCCGGAGGCGCACGCGGCCGTGCAGGCGACGCGGAACCGGCGGGTCGGGCTCCTCGCGACGGCGGCGACCGTGGACGCGGGCCGCTACGGCGAGCTCGTGCACGCGCTCGACGCGGGGATCTCGTTCCATCCCGTCGCGTGCCCGCGGCTCGTGCCGCTGATCGAGGGCGACGACCCCTACTGCGAGGAGACGGAGACGGCGGTGCGCGAGTACGCCGCTCCCCTGCAGGCCGCAGGCGTCGACACCGTGATCCTCGGCTGCACGCACTACCCGCTGATCCGCAAGATCTTCGAGCGCGTGTTCGGCCGCGACGTGACACTCGTCTTCTCGGCCGAGGAGACCGCGCGCGAGGTGGCCGAGACGCTCGACCGCAAGGGCGCCGAGAACGAGCGTGACCGCGTCGGCGCCTACCGGTTCCTCACGACCGGCGAGCCGGAGGCGTTCCGCGAGCTCGGTCGGCGCTTCCTCCAGCTGCCCGTCCGCGACGTCGAGCACGTGACCGTCGCGACCCTCGAGGAGGCGGCGGCGTGAGTACGCGCGAGGGAGGCCGCCGGCCGGACGAGCTCCGCCCGATCTCGTTCGAGCCGGACTACCTCGAGAACCCGCACGGCTCGGTCGTGATCACGCAGGGACGCACGAAGGTGCTGTGCACGGCGATGGTCGACGAGGACATCCCTCGCTGGCTGCGCAACCAGGGGCGCGGGTGGATCACCGCCGAGTACTCGCTGCTGCCCGCCTCGACCGGCGAGCGCGTGCAGCGCGAGGCGTCGCGCGGCAAGCAGCAGGGGCGGACGGTCGAGATCCAGCGGCTGATCGGCCGCGCGATCCGGGCCGTCGCCGATTTCGAGGCGCTCGGCGAGCGGACGCTCTGGCTCGACTGCGACGTCCTGCAGGCCGACGGCGGCACCCGCTGTGCGGCGATCTGCGGCGCGTACGTCGCCGGGATGCGCGCGCTCGAGCGCTTCGGACTCTCGCGCGCCTTCCGCGACTCGGTCGCGGCCGTCTCGGTCGGAGTCGTGGGCGGCGTCCCGCTCCTCGATCTCGACTACTCCGAGGACTCGGGGGCGGACACCGACATGAACGTGGTCATGACCGGCGACGGGCGGCTCGTCGAGGTGCAGGCGACCGCCGAGCGCGACCCGTTCGCGCGGGAGACGCTCGACGAGCTGCTCGAGCTGGCCGCGGCCGGCATCGGCGAGATCGGGACGCTCCAGGCCGAAGCGGTAGCGCGTGAGCTCCCTTAGCGCGGCCGTCTTCGCCTCGCCGACGATCGGCTGGCCCGAGGTCCTGCTGCGGATCTTCGTCGCGGCGGCGCTCGGCGGCGCGATCGGCGTCGAGCGCGAGCTGCGCGAGCGGCAGGCCGGGCTGCGCACCCACCTCGTGGTCTCGGTCGGCGCGGCGCTCTTCACGCTCGTCTCCGCGTACGGCTTCGCCGACTTCGGCGCCAGGGTCGACCCGACGCGCATCGCTGCGCAGGTCGTGACCGGCATCGGCTTCCTCGGCGCAGGCGCGATCATCCGCCAGGGGCTCTCGGTGCGCGGGCTCACGACTGCGGCGTCCCTCTGGCTCGTCGCCGCGATCGGGATGGCCGCCGGCGCGGGGTACTGGGAAGGCGCACTCATCGCCACCTTCGGCGCATTGATCACCCTCGGGCCGCTCCGCGTGGTCTCCTTCCGCATCCTCAGCCGCTTCCGGCCGGGGATAGACCGGCTCCTCGTCGAGATTCCCGCGGGCGGCAGTCCTGCCCCGATCATCGACGCGATCGAGCGCAGCGGCGGGCGGCTCGTCTCGCTCGACGTGACCCAGGAGGGCGAGCGGCGATCGGTCGCGGCCGACATCGAGCTCCCGGGCGGCGCGGCGGCATCGATCGTCGCCGGCGTCGCGGAGATCGACGGCGTGCTCGAGGTCCGCTGGATGGAATGAAGGCGACCCTCGCGTCCCGCAACCGGCACAAGGCACGCGAGCTCGAGGCGCTTCTTCCCGGCTGGACGATCGACCCGCTCGACCGCGACGACTACCCGCCCGAGACCGGCGCCACGTACTACGACAACGCCGCGCTCAAGAGCCGGTTCGGACGCCAGCACGCCGACGGCTGGGTGCTGGCGGAGGACTCGGGCCTGGAGGTGGAGGCCCTGGGCGGCCGACCCGGTGTGCTGTCGGCGCGCTACGCGCCGGAGGGAGCGCCGGCCGTCGCGAAGCTTCTCGGCGAGCTGGGGGACGCGAACGCGCGCGGGGCGCGGTACGTCTGCGAGCTCGTCCTCCTCTCGCCCGACGGCCGGGAGCTGCGCGGCACCGGCACGCTCACCGGCGCCATCTCCCGCGAGCCGGCCGGCAGCGAGGGCTTCGGCTACGACCCGGTCTTCATTCCGGACGGTGAGGAGCGGACGGTGGCGCAACTGGGGAACGGGTGGAAGCGGGCGCACTCGCACCGCGCGCGGGCGGCGCGGTGGCTTCTGCGCGCGCTCGGTGACGTTCCCGCCACCACCAGTTGAGCTCGCCGCCGAAGACGATCACGTTCGCCATCACGTAGAGCCAGAGCAGCAGGATCGCCGGGCCGCCGAGCGTCCGCAACGTCACGTCCACGTCCGCGAAGCGGACGAACAGCGGCAGCGTCTGGAACGAGGCCTCCAGCGCGATCGCGCCGAGGAGGGCTCCCGGCAGGGCCTCGCGCCAGCCCACGTGCGTGTTCGGCAGCCAGGTGTAGATGCCGAGGAGGAACACGAACACGCCGACGAGCGAGGCGCTGATCGAGGCGATGTACGCCACGACGGAGCTGTCCGCGAAGCTGAGGTGGTGCGTCAGCACGCCGACCCCGAGCCCGCCGACGACGAGGCTCGCGAACAGCGTGATCAGCACGCTCGACATGAGCGCCGCGGCGAGCAGCTTCCCGTGGATGAAGCGCCGGTTCGGCAGCCCGTAGACGATGTTGAGCGCCGACTCGAGCGCGCTGAACAGCGAGAGCGACGACCAGAGCAGTCCGACCGCGCCGATGATCCCGAGCGCCGCCGCGTTGTTCTGGACGCGCCGGACGAGCTTGATGATGCTGTCCAGCGAGGTGCCGGGGAAGGCGTGCTTCAGCTCGCGGATGAAGAAGTCGGAGGCCTGCGCGCGGTGCGAGAGCCCGAGGAGCGCCAGGGCGATGAAGACGAGCGGCACGAACGACAGCAGCGCGAAGTAGGCGACCATCGCGGCGAGGTGCGTGCCGCGGTCGGCGAAGAACTTGTGCACGAGGCTGCGCTTGCGGATCCTCACGGGTAGGGAGTCTGCACCCTGCCGCTGCTAGCGTCAGCGCTCGTGGACCCGGGACGCGCGCTCGCCGATCTCCTCGAGATCTCGCCGCAGCTCCAGGCGGCCGCACTCGTCGCCGGTGACGGGGAGGTCGCCGGCTCCGTCGGCGTCCCCGAGGCTCGCGCGGGAGTGCTGGGCCGCGCGGTGCGCGAGCTGCTCGACGCCGCCGCGTTTCGTGCCGAGGGCCGCGTCACGCAGGTCCACGCGGAGCTCGACGACGGGGACGTGTTCGCGGTCGCCGGCGACGGCGTGCGCACGATCGTCGCGGTGGCGTCGGGCCGTCCCGCGCCGGGCCTCGTCTTCTACGACCTGAAGCGCTGTCTCGCGCGGCTCGAGGAGGCGGACGTTGAGGCGTAGGCTGCTCCGCCTCGCCGGCTTCGCGAGCGGAGCGCTCGCCGGCGCCTACGCCTACCGCTACCTGTCCGGCGGCCGGGGCGAGCGGGTCGACGTCTACTTCGACGACGGATCCTTCGTCACGTTCGCGGCGGGGTCGCTCGAGGGCGACCGTCTGCTGCCCCTCGCGCGCCGCCTCCTCCTCGCCGCGAGGCCTACCGCATGAACGACACTCAGTTCCGCCAGGCTCTGGTGGACGCCGCCTACCTCGAGGGCGACTTCGTCCTGCGCTCGGGCAAGCGGTCGCGCTACTACCTCGACAAGTACCGGTTCGAGACGCGCCCCGACCTGCTCGGCGAGCTCGGGGAACGGATCGCCGCGGCGGTTCGCGAGCACGATCCGGAGGCCGTGCGCCTCGCCGCGCCCGTGCTCGGAGGCGTCGTCCTCGCCGCGTCCGCGTCGCTCGTCTCCGGCCTCCCGTTCCTGATGATCCGGGACGCCGCGAAGGGGTACGGGACCGCGAACCGCATCGAAGGGCCGTTCGAGCCGGGCGAATCCGTCTGCCTCGTCGAGGACGTCGTGACCTCCGGCGGGGCGCTGCTCGAGGCTGTCGAGGCGGCCCGCGAGGCGGGTCTCGTCGTCCGGACGGCGGTCTGCGTGGTCGACCGCGAGGAGGGCGGGGCGGACGCTCTCGCCCGCAACGCCGTCCGTTTGCGGCCGCTTTTCCGGGCAGGAGAGCTGCTGCGAGGGGAGAAAACCCCCGCAAAACCGCATGGTTGAGCGCTAAACGCGGAGTTGGTAGGGTCGTTCCGGCCCTGCAAGCGATCTAAGGACTGGAGGAGAGAGTGACGAAGCAGGAGTTCGTATCCGAGGTGGCCCGCCGCGCGCAGCTGTCGAATCGCGACGCGGGCAAGGCTGTAGACGCGTTTCTCGAAGCGGTCGTCGACACGCTGAAGGGCGGGGGCGAGGTCACATTCACCGGATTCGGCAAGTTCTCGACGGCGAACCGCGCCGCTCGGACCGGCGTCAACCCGCGCAACCCGAGCGAGAAGGTGCACATCCCCGCGGCACGGGTGCCCAAGTTCTCGGCCGGCAGCGGCCTCAAGTCGGCCGTCAAGCAGACGTCGTCCTACTAACAGGGGCAATCTCCTCCGAGGATCGAGAGGCCGCCTCCGGGCGGCCTCTTCGTCTTCGGCCCCGCGTATCCTCAGAGCTGTGAGCGCGGCGGATCACTTCGCGGATCGCCTCGCCGCCGCCGTGGAGCGCAAGGGCGCTCCGCTCTGCGTCGGCCTCGACCCCGATCCGGCGCTCATGCCGGCCGGGGTCGGTGTCGCGGAGTTCTGCCGCGGGATCGTCGACGCGGTCGCCGACGTGGCGGTCGCCGTCAAGCCGCAGGCGGCGTTCTTCGAGGCGCAGGGGGCGGAGGGCTGGGCCCAGCTCGTGGAGGTGTGCCGCTACGCACGCGAGGCCGGGCTCGTCGTGATCGCCGACGCCAAGCGCGGCGACGTCCCGTCCACCGCGCGTGCGTACGCCGCCGCGTTCGCGCCGTTCGCCGACGCGGTTACGGTGAACCCGTATCTGGGCCGCGACTCGCTCGAGCCGTTCTTCGGGCAGGAGGGCCTCGGCGTGCTCGCCCTCGTCAAGACGTCGAATCCCGGCAGCGCCGACGTCCAGGATCTGCCCCTCGAGGACGGACGGCTCCTCTGGCAGCACGTCGCCGAGCTCGTCGACCGCTGGGGTGCCGACCTGATCGGCGAGAGCGGGCTGTCGGCGGTCGGCGCAGTCGTCGGCGCCACGCATCCGGAGGTGCTCGAAACGGTGCGGAGCCTCATGCCGCACGCGGTGCTGCTCCTGCCCGGCGTCGGCGCGCAGGGCGGACGGCTCGAGGAGCTTGCCCCCGCGTTCGCGGCCGGACCGGCGAGCGCCCTCCCCTCGGCTTCGCGCTCGGTCATCTACGCGGATTCGGGCGGGGACTGGCAGGAGGCCGCCGCGGCCGAGGCCGCGCGTCTCGCCGACGAGCTCCGGACCGTCGCCGTCCCGGGCTGAGGCGTGGACCGGAGCCGGTTCACGCGTTACGCCGCTCCCGTCGCGTTCCTCGCAGCGGTCACGATCGGAGTCCTCGTCGTCCGCGCCGGGTTCGAGCACGGCAAGGGCAGCGCCCGGCCCCCCGCAACCACGACCGTGGCCACGAGGCCGAAGAAGCATCACCACGCCCGCGCGCGACAGCGGACGAAGACGTACACCGTCCAGTCCGGCGACACGCTCGGGACGATCGCGGCCAAGACGGGGACGACGGTCGCGCGGCTCGAGCAGCTCAATCCCGGCATCGACCCGACCGCGCTGCGGATCGGTCAGACGATCCGCGTCCAGTAACCTGCTCCACCGGCCTTGATCGTCACCGTAACTCTCAACGCCGCAGTCGACCGGACGCTGACCGTCCCGAACTTCCAGTTCGGCCATCGGCATCGGGCGAGCAACAGCCTCACGAGCGCGGGCGGGAAGGGCGTCAACGTCGCGCGCGCCGTGAAGGGGCTCGAGACGCCCGTGGTCGCGACCGGCCTCGCGGGCGGACGCGCCGGCGACCGGATCGTCGAGGAGCTCGGCCTCGAGGGGATCCTCAGCGACTTCGTCCGCATCTCCGACGAGTCCCGCACGTCGATCGCGGTCGTCGACCCGACCGCCGGCTCGCTGACCGAGGTGTACGAGTGGGGCCCGGCGGTGCGGCCCGAGGAGCTACAGATGCTCTTCGACAAGCTGCACTACCTCTCGCGCGTCGCGAAGTACGTCGTCTTCTGCGGCTCGCTGCCGCGCGACGTCGAGAACGACTTCTACGCCGACGCGATCCGCGACCTCAACCGCCGCGGCATCTCGTGCGTCCTCGACTGCGAGGGGGAGCCCCTGCGCCTCGGGGTCGAGGCCGAGCCGTTTCTCGTCTCGCCGAACCAGCAGGAAGCCGAGAGCCTCGTCGGGCAGGAGTTCAACGACGAGGAGGACTTCGTGATGGCGCTCGACACCATCGCCGACCTCGGCGCCCGGAACGTGCTGATCACGCAGGAGACCACGTGCTTCGCGCTCGTTCGCGAGGAGCGCAAGGTGCAGCGCTTCCGCGCCTCGATCCCTCGCATCGAGCCGGTCGCCGCGGTCGGTGCCGGCGACGTGCTCCTCGCGGGGTACCTCTCCGAGCGCTTCAACGGGCGCCCGGTCGACGACGCGCTCCGAACGGCGGTCGGCTGCGCGGCCTCCTCTGTCGTCGAGCTGGGCGCGGGCCGCTTCGACCCGCGCCAGGCCGCGCGGCTCGCGGCCGGCGTCGAGATCGCCGAGCTCGAGCCGGTCGAGGCCTAGCCGGCCCTAGCCGACCGAGAGCGCGCGCAGGCGGCCGCCGGCGCCGCGGTTCTCGGCCCAGACGAGCTGGCCCTTCCCGAGCGTCGGGCCGACCGTGTCGTCGGCGATCTTCCCGAGCGGCCGGATGTGGCCCGTGGCCGTCGAGATCCCGTACATCCTGCGATAGACGCGGTAGGCGATGGTCTGGTCGCTCGCAGCGATCTGCGTCGCCGCACGCGCCGAGACGAGAACGCTGCCGAGCGGCGTACCGGTGGCCGCGGAGAACCACGAGATCCGGTCGCGGGGGCCGCGCTGCGTGAGGACGGCGAGCACATGCGTGGAGAGCGCGATCGCCGCCGGGACTCCGCGGACGGACGCCTGACTCACCGGGTCGCCGCTCACGTGGTTGACGACGTAGATCGGGCTGTTGGTGCTCGCGCCCGGCCGGTTCGCCGGTACGCGGGTCGCGGGGATGTAGGCGATCCGGCCGGCGGCGGCCGCGAGTTGCAGCGCCGGCTGCGCGTTGGGCAGGTTCCGGACTCCCGCCTGCGTGACGATGCGGATCCCGCCGTCGGCGACCTTCCGCTTGCAGGAGCCGCCCGAGAGGCACGCCAGCTTGTCGACGTACTCGTCCTCCGCCCACGAGTAGGCGAGCGTCATGCCTGACCCCGCCACGCCGCCCAGCCATTCGCCGGTCCCGTCGCTGGCGTGCGCGAGACGGTCGATCTCCCGCTCGGCCCCGCCGAAGGGGGCGGTCAGGACGTAGTCGAACGGCGCGGGCCCGCTCTCGTGCAGGGTCCAGAGGGCCATGGACATGCGCGCTGCGACGGCGAGCTGCGGCTGGCCGTCCGTGAGATCCCAGTGGCAGGTCGTGCTGCTCGACGACGGCTGCGGGAAGACCTGGTCCGGCGTGCCGGGCGCGAGGACGTGGACCGCGTCGCAGGCCTTCGTGTTCGACGAGAGCCAGGCGACGCTGCTGCCGTCCTGCGCGACGGCCGCGATCGGGCCGTTCGCGTTCTTGCGCAAGGTGTGGGCCGTCGGGGGTCCCGCGGCGGCCGAGCCGGCGAGGACCAGGAGTCCGGCAGTCGCGAGAAGAGCCCTCACGCGGAGACCGTAGCTCCGCGGTGTTAGGGCGTTGTCAACGCCGCTTGTTACCCTGGCTCTCTTGACCGAGCACGCAGCAGCCGAGCTGAGCGCCGACGACGTCCAGCGGCTGCTCGAGCTCGACCGGAAGTTCGGCCAGGAAGGGCTCACGTTCGACGACGTCCTGCTCGTCCCGGCCGAGTCGCACGTCCTGCCGAACGACGTCTCCACGCGGGCGCGGCTCACGCGCTCCATCGACCTCGCCGTCCCGGTCGTCTCGGCCGCGATGGACACGGTCACCGAGGCGCGCCTCGCGATCGCTCTCGCCCGCGAGGGCGGGATCGGCGTCGTCCACCGCAACCTCTCGATCGAGGCGCAGGCCGCCGAGGTCGACAAGGTCAAGCGCTCGGAGTCGGGGATGATCGTCGAGCCGGTGACGCTGCCGCCCGACGCGCCGGTGCAGGCCGCGCTCGAGCTGATGGCGCGCTACAAGGTCTCGGGCGTCCCGATCACCGACGACGACGGCGTCCTCGTCGGGATCCTCACGAACCGCGACCTCCGCTTCGAGAACGACGTCGACCAGCCGGTCTCGGCGCTCATGACGTCGCGCAACCTCGTCACCGCTCCGGTGGGGACGACGCTCGCGGAGGCCGAGGAGATCCTCCACCGCAACAAGATCGAGAAGTTGCCGGTTGTCGACGCCGACGGCCGCCTGCGCGGGCTGATCACCGTCAAGGACATCCAGAAGAAGATCGAGTTCCCCGACGCGACGAAGGACGCGCAGGGCCGACTGCGCGTGGCCGCCGCGGTCGGCGTCGGCCCGGATGCGCACGAGCGTGCGGAGGCTCTCGTCGGCGCCGGCGCGGACCTCGTCGTCGTCGACACGGCGCACGGCCACTCCGCCGGCGTGGTCGAGATGGTGCGACGGATCAAGGACGCCGTCCCGGTCGAGGTCGTCGCCGGCAACATCGCCACCGCCGAGGCGGCGCGGGCGCTGATCGAAGCAGGAGCCGACGCGGTCAAGGTCGGCGTCGGGCCGGGCTCGATCTGCACGACGCGGGTCGTCGCCGGCGTCGGCGTGCCGCAGGTGAGCGCGATCCACGACGTCGCGCGCGTCGCAGCGCCGGAAGGAGTCCCGGTGATCGCCGACGGCGGCCTCACGTCATCGGGCGACATCGCGAAGGCGATCGGCGCCGGGGCGGACGTGGTCATGGTCGGCTCGCTGCTCGCGGGCGTCGAGGAGTCGCCGGGCGACGTGATCCTCGTCCAGGGCGAGCGCTTCAAGGAGTACCGCGGCATGGGCTCGCTCGGCGCGATGAAGGCCCGCGGCTTCTCGAAGGACCGCTACTTCCAGGGGGACGTCGAGGACGTCGAGAAGCTCATCCCCGAGGGCATCGAGGGCCGGACGGCCTACAAGGGCCCGTTGCAGCACGTCGTCCACCAGCTCGTCGGCGGCCTGCGGCAGGCGATGGGCTACTGCGGCGCGGCGACGATCGAGGAGATGAAGCGCGCGCGCTTCACCCGGATCACCGCGGCAGGGCTGCGCGAGTCGCATCCCCACGACGTGACGATCACGAAGGAGGCGCCGAACTATCGGCGCTGAGGAGGCACAGGTCGTACGGCTCCCGGCCCGGGAGGACCGGCCTGTCCTCGTCCTCGACCTCGGCGGGCAGTACTCGCAGCTGATCGCGCGCCGCGTGCGCGAGTGCCGCGTCTACTCCGAGCTCGTCGGCCACACGATCTCGCCCGAGGCCGTGCGGGCCAGGAACCCGTACGCGCTCGTGCTGAGCGGCGGCCCCGCGTCCGTCTACTCCGACGACGCGCCGCGCGTCGATCCCGCGCTGTTCGAGCTCGGCATCCCGACGCTCGGCATCTGTTACGGCGCGCAGCTGATGGCGCTCGAGCTCGGCGGCCGCGTCGACCGTACCGGCGTCTCGGAGTTCGGCCGTACGCCGATGGAGGCGACCGAGTCGCAACTCCTCGCCGACACGCCGCCCGAGCAGACGGTCTGGATGTCGCACCGCGACACCGTCGTCGCGGCGCCCGAGGGCGCACGCGTCGTCGCGAGCTCGCCCGCCACGCCGGTCGCGGCCTTCGAGGCGCCCGAGCGCGGACTCTACGGCGTCCAGTTCCACCCCGAGGTCGTGCACACGCCGCACGGCATGGACGTGCTCAAGAACTTCCTCTACCGCGCCGCCGACGCGCCGCCCGCGTGGACTCCGGCCGCGGTGATCGAGGAGCAGGTCGCCCGCATCCGCGCCGAGGTGGGACACGAACGCGTGCTCTGCGCCCTGTCGGGCGGCGTCGACTCCGCGGTCGCCGCGCTGCTCGTCCACAAGGCGGTCGGCGAGCAGCTCACGTGCGTGTTCGTCGACCACGGCCTGCTGCGCCGGGACGAGGCAGAGCAGGTCGTCGAGACGTTCGGCGAGCACTTCCACGTGCCGCTCGTCCACGTGCAGGCGCAGGAGCGCTTCCTCGAGCTGCTCGACGGTGTCGAGGAGCCGGAGGAGAAGCGCAAGATCATCGGCCGCGAGTTCATCCGCGTCTTCGAGGAGGAGGCGCGGAAGCTCGGCGACGTCCGGTGGCTCGTGCAGGGGACGCTCTACTCCGACGTGATCGAGTCCGGCGGCACCGAGGGGGTCGCCGCGACGATCAAGTCGCACCACAACGTCGGCGGGCTGCCGGAGGACATGAAGATGCGGCTCGTCGAGCCGTTGCGGCTCCTGTTCAAGGACGAGGTGCGGCGCGTGGGCGAGGAGCTCGGGATGCCCGAGCGGATGGTCTGGCGCCAGCCCTTCCCGGGGCCCGGCCTCGCGATCCGCATCATCGGCGAGGTGACCGCGGAGCGGCTCGAGACGCTGCGCGAGGCGGACGCGATCCTGCAGGAGGAGGTGCGCCGCGCCGGCCTCTACCGCGAGCTCTGGCAGTCGTTCGCCGTGCTGCCCGCGATCCGCTCCGTCGGCGTGCAGGGCGACGAGCGCACCTACGCGTATCC
>DASSZE010000019.1:0-19930 GCA_035713675.1 Gaiellaceae bacterium
CACCACTTTTCGGCATTCGGTCTGAGGAGGCCACATGAGCGAGCAAGGGAAGCCGGACGAAGGTTCGAGGCTCTCGAGACGGGAACTCGTCAAGCGTGCGGGAGTCGGCGCCGGTGCCCTCGCCATTCCCGGCCTCGCTGCAGGCCCGGCGTGGGCGCGTCCACGCTCGGAGGAGTCGGGCGATGCCGCAACGACGATCAAGATCGGCTTCGTCAGTCCGCTCACAGGCCCCGCCGCGGGCTTCGGAGAGCCCGACCCGTACGTGATCGGGCTCGCGCGGAAGGCGTTCAAGCACGGCCTCAAGATCAACGGCAAGCACTACGCGGTCAAGATCATCTATAAGGACGCCCAGTCCGATCCCGCCCAGGCGGCCAAGGTCGCAGGGGAGCTCATCAACGGCAGCAAGGTCGACCTGATTCTCGCCACCTCCACCCCAGAGGTTGTGAACCCGGTCGCCGACGCCGCCGAGGCCGCCGGCGTTCCCTACATCACCACGGTGGTGCCGTGGGAGGCCTGGTACTTCGGGCGCGGCGCGAAGTCACCGACGCAGTCGCCGTTCCGCTACGGCATCCACTTCTGCTTCGGCGTCCAGAACTTCTACGACTCGTACCGGCATCTGTGGCCGCAGGTCAGGACGAACAAGAAGGTCGGCGTGATGTGGCCGAACGACGCCGACGGCAACGCAATCCGGGCCGGGCTCGGCCCGTTGCTCGAGAAGGCCGGCTACAAGATCGTCGATCCCGGTGCGTATCAGGACGGCACGAACGACTACTCGACACAGATCGCCAAGTTCAAGGCGGAGAAGTGCCAGATCTTCAACACCTTCCCGATTCCCCCGGATTTCGCGACGTTCTGGCGCCAGGCTGCCCAGCAGGGGTACACCCCGATGGTCAAGATCGCGCAAATCGCGAAGACCGGCCTGTTCCCCTCGCAGGTGACTGCGCTCGGCAAGCTCGGCAATAACCTCGCCAGCGCCGTCTACTGGCACCCGACGTGGCCGTACAAGTCCTCACTGACCGGGCTCACCTCGAAGCAGATCGCCCACGGCTACATCGCCCACGCGCACAAGCAGTGGAACCAGCAGGCGGGTCCGAGCCTGGCGCTGTTCGATGTCGCGAAGGCAGCTCTTCACCTGAGCGGCAATCCAAAGGACAAGAACAAGGTCGCCGCCGCCTTCAAGCACATCAGCGTCGAGACCCCTGTCGGCCACCTCAACTGGAGGAAGAAGCGGGCGGGCGTGCCGTGGAACGTCGTGCCGACTCCGATCCCGGGCGGGCAGTGGGTCAAGGCGAAGAAGTACAAGATCGACTTCGTCATCTGCGAGCACTCCGACGACCACCACATTCCGATCGGGGGCCACCTCAAGCCGTACTAGGGCGGCGGACGGGCTCGCACCTCCGATGGAGCATGTCCTTGCCGCCGTCGGGGTCAGCAAGCGCTTCGGGGCGCTCGCGGTCCTCGACGCAGTCGACTTCGCCGTCGGCCCCGGCACTGCAGTCGGGATCGTCGGCCCGAACGGCGCCGGGAAGACGACGCTGCTCAACGTCCTCGCAGGCTCGCTGCCGCCGGATGCGGGGCGGATCGAGCTCGGCGGCACGGACGTCACCGGCGCCGGGGCTGCGAAGCGCTGCCGCCTCGGCATCGGTCGTGCCTATCAGGTCCCGAAGCCGTTCGGGAACATGACCGTGTTCGAGAACGTCCTCGTCGGATCCTCGAGCGGCGGCCGCCTGGGTGGCCGCAAGGGGTACGCGACGGCGGTCGATGCGCTCGAGCTCTGTGCCATGACCGAGCTCGCGAACAGACGAGCCGAGAGCCTCGGTCTGCTCCATCGCAAACGGCTCGAGCTCGCACGGGCGCTCGCGACCCGGCCCGATGTGCTGCTCCTCGACGAGATCGGCGGCGGCCTGACCGACGTCGAGGCCGAGCAGCTCGTGGCCACGGTTCGCGAGGTCCACTCCCGCGGGACGGCCATCGTCTGGATCGAGCACATCGTCCACGTCCTCGTGCAGGTCGTCCAGCGGCTCGTCTGTATGGATCAGGGCCGGGTCATCGCCGACGGGGAGCCGGCCCTGGTGATGAAGGACGCCAGAGTCATCGATGCGTACCTCGGGACGACCGAATGAGCGCTCGCCCGCTGCTCTCGGTCGAGCAGATCGACGCGCGCTACGGCCTCCTCCAGGCTGTGCGAGAGGTCTCCCTCGAAGTCGACGAGGGAGAGACGCTCGCCCTCGTCGGCGCGAACGGCGCCGGCAAGACCACCCTGCTGCGGACGATTGCCGGAGCGCACCGACTTACCGGGGGGCGTGTCACGTTCGACGGCAGAGACGTGAGCGACGTCTCCGCCTACCGTCGTACTCGGATGGGGATCACGCTCGTCCCCGAAGGGCGGCGCCTGTTTCCGCACCTGACCGTCGAAGAGAACCTCCGGGTCGCCGCGGCTGCCCGGCGGCGGGGCAGCTGGAACGTCGACCGGGTCCTCGAGGTCTTCCCATTGCTGCAGCCGCTGCTGCGCAGGCAGGCGGCAAGCATCTCCGGCGGGGAGCAGCAGGCGACCGCGATCGGCCGCGCGCTGATGACGAACCCGCGCCTTCTCTTGCTCGACGAGGTCTCGCTCGGCCTCGCGCCGGTCGTCGTGGACTCGCTCTACCGGTCACTCGCGGAGCTGAGCGGCTCGGGGTCGACGATGATCCTGGTCGAGCAGGACCTCGGCCGCGCAATGGCGGTCGCGTCGCGGATCGTCTGCATGCTCGAGGGAAGGCTCGTTCTCGAGGGCGCGGCGGAGAAGTTCACTCGGGAGCAGGTCACGGAGGCGTACTTCGGACTCACCGCGGGAGGGCCGGAGTGACCTGGGTCGACGCAGTGGTGCACGGAGTGCTCCTCGGAGGCCAGTACGCGCTGCTCGCCACCGGCCTCTCGCTGATGTTCGGCGTGATGCGGATCATCAACCTCGCTCACGGATCGATCGCGCTCGTCGGCGCCTACATGACCTTCCTCGTCGTCGAGCATGTCGGCGTCTCCCCGTACGTGGCCCTCGTCGTGGTCATTCCGGGTGCCCTCGTGGTCGGCTACATCCTGCAGCGCACCGTGCTCGAGCGGAGCCTCCGCGGAGGCGACCTGGTGCCGCTACTGACGACGTTCGGGCTCCTGATCGTGATCGCCAACCTGCTCCAGTACTTCTTCTCGCCCGACGTACGGGGCCTGAGCTCCGGAAGAGTCGGCACCGCGAGCTTGCAGATCACGAGCACGCTCACGGTCGCGTGGTTCGACGTGCTCGTGCTCGGAATTGCGATCGCGGTCATAGGGGGCCTCCAACTGCTCCTTCACCGCACCCAGCTCGGACGGGAGCTTCGGGCCACGGCCGCGGATGCGGACACCGCGGAGCTCGTCGGCGTGAACGCGCGCGCGGTCTATGCGCGTGCGACCGCGATCGCGGTCGCTTCCGCCGCGCTGGCAGGCGTGTTCTATGCGATGCGTTCGAACTTCGACCCCGCTGCCGGGCCGACCGAGCTGATCTATGCCTTCGAAGCGGTCGTCATCGGCGGCATCGGCTCGCTGTGGGGAACGCTGGTGGGCGGGATCGTCCTCGGCGTCGCGCAGACCGTCGGCGCCCAGATCAACGTGCAGTATTTCGCGCTCGCGGGTCACATCGTCTTCCTCGCCATCCTCATCTTCCGAGCGGTCAGGGCCGCTGGTGGCGTGAAGATCATCCGGAGGGCGTTCGCGTGAGCGACCACGCGATCAGCGCCCGTCTTCCGGCGAGGCGCGTTCAGCGCTGGACGGTGGTGTCCGGCTCGTTCACTCTTGCGCTCGCCGGCCTGGTCGGCGTCCTCGCCTTCGCGCCCGTCCTGTTCGGGCAGGGCACACTCACCAACCTGACCGAGCTCTACTTCCTCGTCATCCTCGCGATGATGTGGAATGCGCTCGCCGGCTACGGCGGCTTGGTGTCCGTCGGCCAGCAGGCGTTCATCGGGATGGGCGCCTACGCGGTCGTCTACCTCTCTGTCGAGCATTCCGTCCGGCCCTATCTCGCCATGGGGCTGGCCGCGCTCATCGGGGGCGCTTTGGCCATACCGATCGGGGCTGTGGTGCTCTGGCTTCGCGGTGGCGCGTTCGCGATCGGAACCTGGGTCGTCGCGGAAGTGCTCTCGATCCTCGTCTCCCTCGATGCGACTCTCGGAGGAGGCACGGGCACCTCGGGGTTGTTGGCGTTCAACCTTCGCTACACGCCCGACCAGCGCCTGCGCAACACGTACTGGTTCGCGCTCGGCGCGGCTGCAGTTCTTCTCGGCGTCCTCTTCGCGCTGCTGAGGAGCCGCCTCGGCATAGCGCTGCAAGCGATTCGTGACGACGAGGAAGCCGCCGCGTCGCTCGGCGTCCGGGTACTCCTCGGCAAGGGCGTGCTCTATGTCCTTGCCGGTGCAGGATGCGGCCTGGCAGGAGCCATCATCCTTGCCTGGCAGCTGTCGATCCTGCCCAGCGGGCCCGACTCGGTCTTCGGTGTCAACTGGACGGCGAAGATGATCTTCATGGTGCTCGTGGGCGGGCTCGGCACCTTCGAGGGGCCAATCGTGGGTGCGGTAGTCCTCTACCTGCTCGAGACCTATACGGCCGGCCCGCTCGGAGTCTGGTACCTCGTCATGCTCGGAGGCGTCGCCATCGGCGTTGCGCTGTTCCTTCCACGCGGGATCTGGGGGACCGTGCAGGAGCGCTTCAATGTCCGGCTCCTGCCGGTGGGATACCGACTCCGATGAACCACGACCGCTCGACTCGTGCTTTAACTGACTGATGCAGTGAGAGAGGAGACGAAGATGGTTACCGCGACAGCGCAGACGTACCAACAGTTCATCGGCGGCGACTGGGTAGGAGCCGCCGACGGCGCAACGTTCGAGGACCGCGATCCATTCACGGGCGAGACGGTGGCGACCGTCGCCGCGGGCGGCGCCGAGGACGCGCGCCGGGCGATCGTGTCGGCGGAGACCGCGTTCGAGGAATGGGCGGCGACACCGCCTGCAGTTCGCCAGGGAGTGTTCCTCAAGGCTGCGGAGGTGCTCGAGTCCCGACGGGACGAGGTCGTCTCGCTGCTCGCGCGGGAGACCGGTTGCGGCTTCGGCTTCGGCATGTTCCAGATGCACTTCGTCCCCGGCCTGCTGCGCCAGGCCGCGGCCCTCGCCTACGCGCCGATCGGCACGGTGATCCCGTCGGACACCGGCGCGTTCTCGATGGGGCTCCGTCGGCCGGTCGGGGTGGTCGGCGCGATCGCCCCCTGGAATGCGGCTCTCATTCTCTCCGCACGCTCGATCGCAGCCCCGCTCGCGCTCGGCAACACCGTCGTGTTGAAGCCGTCAGAGTGGTCACCGTTCGTGGGCGGCCTCATCTGGGGCGAGATCCTGACCGAGGCGGGGTTGCCCGCAGGTGTGCTCAACGTCGTCACCCACGCGCCGGGCGCGGCGCAGCCGATCGGGGACGAGCTCGTTTCGAGCCCTGCGGTGCGACGGCTCAACTTCACCGGCTCGACGGCGACCGGCCGCAAGCTCGCCGAGGCTGCCGGGCGAAACCTGAAGCGCATCGTCCTCGAGCTCGGCGGCTACAACCCGCTGGTCGTCCTCGCCGACGCGGACGTGGAATACGCCGTGAACGCGGCCACCTTCGGGTCGTTCCTCCACCAGGGACAGATCTGCATGTCGGCCCGACGGATCGTGGTCGAGCGGCCCATCGCCGACGAGTTCACCGACCAGCTCGTGGCAAAGGCGAAGACGCTCAAGGCGGGCGACCCGAAGGAGATGGACACGGTCATCGGGCCGCTGATCAACGAGGACGCACTCGCGCTCGTCAAGGGCCGCGTCGAGGACGCGGTCGCCAAGGGCGCCAAGGTGCTGGCCGGCGGCGAGGCACTCGGCCCGTGCTACGCGGCCACCGTGCTCGCCGATGTACCCGAGAACGCCGAGTTCGCGCAGGCGGAGACATTCGGCCCTGTCGTCGCAGTCGAGGTCGTCGACAGCGCCGACCAGGCGATCGAGCGGGCGAACGCGACGAGCTTCGGCCTCAGTTCGGGGATCATCACGACCGATCCCGACCGCGGGCTCGCGCTGGCGCGGAAGCTCGACGCAGGGATCGTCCACGTCAACGACCAGCCGGTCGGCGATGAGCCCCAGATGCCGTTCGGCGGGGTCAAGGACTCTGGCTTCGGGCGCTTCGGCGGCCAGGCCGTGGTCGACGAGTTCACCGAGCTGCGCTGGATCACCGTCCAGAGCGGGAGCCACCCGTTCCCGTTCTAGCCCTCAGCGAGGCGATCCGCCAGCTCGTCCAGGACGGGGACACCGTCGCACTCGAGGGCTTCACGCACTTGATCCCCTACGCCGCCGGGCACGAGCTCATCCGCCAGAGGCGGCGCGACCTGACGCTGATCCGGATGACGCCCGATCTCGTCTACGACCAGCTCATAGGCATGGGCTGTGCGCGAAAGCTCGTCTTCTCCTGGGGCGGCAACCCCGGCGTCGGCTCTCTGCACCGGCTTCGGGACGCTGTCGAGCGGGGATGGCCGCACCCGCTCGAGCTGGAGGAGCACTCGCATGCCGGCATGGCCGCCGCATACGCCGCGGGCGCCGCGAATCTGCCGTTCGGCGTCCTGCGCGGCTACCGCGGAGGCGATCTGCCGGCGAAGACACGAGTGGCGACGATCACGTGCCCGTTCACGGGCGAGGAGCTCGCGGCCGTGCCCGCGCACCGACCCGACGTCGGGATCATCCATGCCCAGCGGGCCGATCGGCGTGGGAACGTCCAACTCTGGGGTATCAGCGGCGTCCAGAAGGAGACGCTGCTGGCGTCCGCGCGCTCGATCGTGACGGTCGAGGAGATCGTGGACGAGCTCGAGCCGCGGGCGGGCGGAGTAGTGCTGCCGGCGTGGGTCGTGGACGCCGTTTGCGTCGCGCCCGGCGGCGCCCATCCCTCCTACGCCCACGGCTACTACGAGCGAGACAACGACTTCTACGTCGCCTGGGACGCCATCAGCCGCGAGCGGGAGTCCTTCCTCGCGTGGATGCAGCGGCACGTGCTCGACACCGCCGACATCGGCGAATACCACTCGCGCCTGGCCGGGGCAGTGATGGCGTGAGCGGGTGGACGGCCGACGAGATGATGGCAGTCGAGGCTTCGCGGCGGCTCACGGACGGCCTGGTCTGCTTCGTCGGCATCGGCCTGCCGAGTCTCGCGGCGAATCTCGCGCGACGGACACATGCGCCGGACTGCGTGCTCGTCTACGAGAGCGGGACGATCGGCGCGAAGCCGCACCGGCTGCCGCTCTCGATCGGCGACGGAGAGCTCGCCGAGACGGCGGATGCCGTGGTGTCCGTGCCGGAGATGTTCGCGTACTGGCTGCAGGGCGGACGAATCGACGTCGGCTTTCTCGGCGCGGCGCAGATCGACCGCTTCGGCAACCTGAACAGCACCGTGATCGGCTCTTACGAGGCGCCTCGGGTACGACTTCCCGGCGGTGGTGGCGCGCCCGAGATCGCGCTCGGCGTGCGCGACGTCTTCGTCATGATCCGCCACTCGCTCCGCACCTTCGTCCCCGAGCTCGACTTCGTGACGAGCCTTCACGACCGGATCCGCCTCGTGGTCACCGACCTCGGCGTTCTCGAGCCGGTGGACGGGGAGCTGGCGCTGGTCGCCACGCACGCCGGAGTGACAGCCGACCAGGTGCGGGATGCAACCGGCTGGCAGCTGCGGGTCTCCGATGCGCTGCGTGAGACGGAGCCGCCGCACGAGGAG
The DNA here is from genome assembly GCA_035713675.1 of Gaiellaceae bacterium. Lineage (GTDB taxonomy): Bacteria > Actinomycetota > Thermoleophilia > Gaiellales > Gaiellaceae > Palsa-739. Next base: position 7,768 of record DASSZE010000019.1, read on the forward strand.
GAGCTTGCGGCACTGCGCGGGTTGCGGATTCGGAGCGCCGCGTGACGATCTCTTCCGATCCGTACAGCGGCCCGATCATCCTGCCCGACGACCCGAACCTTGGCCCCGAGGTCCAGCTCGACTACCCCGGCTACCGCTCGACGCAGTGGCGGGCTCCTTCCCATCCGCTCGTCACGCTGCCCGAAGAGCTGCACCGTCTCGACGGCCCGGTCTTCGGGGAGTCGGCGCTCGAAGCGTCCGACGACGACCTCACGCGGCAGCACGCGGGCGAGCCTCTGGGCGAGCGAATCATCGTCCACGGCCGCGTGCTCGACGAGAGCGCCCGGCCGCTCCGCGGCGCGCTCGTCGAGATCTGGCAGGCGAATGCGGCCGGCCGCTACCACCACGAAGTCGATCGGCATCCGGCGCCGCTCGACCCGAACTTCTCGGGCGCGGGACGCTGCCTCACGGACGACGAGGGCCGGTACCGGTTCACGACGATCAAGCCCGGCGCGTACCCCTGGGGGAATCACCCGAACGCTTGGCGGCCCGCCCACATCCACTTCTCGCTCTTCGGCCGCGCCTTCGAGCAGCGGCTCGTAACTCAGATGTACTTCCCCGGCGACCCGCTCTTTCCCTACGACCCGATCTTCAATTCGGTTCGCGATCCGCGGTCACGCGAGCTGCTGATCGCGCGCTTCGACCTCGAGACGACACAGCCGGAATGGGCGCTCTCGTTCGAGTGGGACATCGTCCTCCGCTCGACCCCGGTCGAGGCGTCGTGAACAGGACGCCGTCCCAGACCGTCGGGCCCTATTACGCCATCGGGATCTGCCGCCGAGCAGAGAACGAACTCGATCAGGACGGAGTCGAATTGACCGGGGAGCTGATCGACGGTCGGGGCGAGCCCATCACCGACGGTCTGATCGAGCTGTGGGATCCCGCCGGGGGGCGCTGGGGGCGTTCCGGTACCCACCCGGCCGGACGCTTCCGCTTCATCGTGCCTCGTGACTGCGACGTGCTGGAGGTGTTCGTGTTCGCCCGCGGGCTGCTCAGGCACCAGCGCACGCGGATCTACCTCCGCGAAGTCGAAGACGAGGTGCTTGCCGGACTCTCGCTCGAGCAACGGGCGACGCTGCACGCGGCTGCGGCCGGCGGCGGATTGCGGTTCGATATCCATATGCAGGGCGAGCGCCAGACCGTCTTCTTCGCGCATTGACGACCTTCGGCCCGATCTTCGTACCCGCCGAGGTTCGCGAGGCCGTCACCGACGCGGCGTGGCTCGCGGCGATGCTCGACGCCGAGCGCGCACTCGCGAATGCCTCGTCGCTTGTCGGCGTGATCCCCGCCGCGGCGGCAGCGGCGATCGCCGAGCGGTGCGAGCCCGACCTCTACGATCTCGACGCGCTTCTCGCGGAGGGCCGGCTCAGCGGGAACCCGGCCGAGCCGCTTGTCCGCGCGCTCCGGGAGCGGGTGGACGAAGACGCTCGGCGCTGGGTGCACTTCGGTGCGACGAGCCAGGACATCATCGACACCGCGGCGATGCTCGTCGCGCGCACGGCCACCGACCTGACCTGCGACGAGCTCGATGGAGCTGCGGCTGCTGCTGCGAGCCACGCGGAGACGCATCGGGCCACGCCGATGGCGGCGAGAACGCTTCTTCAGCAGGCGGTTCCCACGACCTTCGGCGCGAAGGCCGCGGGCTGGCTCGCCGCGATCTCAGCGGCGCTCGAGCGGCTACGCGGAGTGCGCTGGTACGCGCAGCTCGGCGGCGCGGCCGGCACGCTCGCGCCCTTCGGTGCCCGCGGCCCCGAGATCCTCGAGGCATTCGCCGCGGAGTTGGAGCTGCTGGCGCCCGACGTCCCGTGGCACACGGAGCGTGGATCGATGGCCGATCTCGCCGGCGCACTCGACTCGGCAGCGCAAGCCTGCGCGAAGATCGCGCTCGACGTCGTCCTGCTGGCGCAAACCGAGGTCGGAGAGGTCACCGAGCGCGACGGCGGCGCCTCCTCGACCATGCCGCACAAACAGAACCCCACACGCGCCGTCCTCGCACGTGCATGCACGCGGCTCGTGCACGCGAACGTGGGCCTGCTCACGAGCGGCGGCGACTACGAACTCGAGCGTGCCGCCGGCGCATGGCAGGCCGAGTGGACTGCGCTGAGCGAGTCACTCGCACATTCCGGAGGCGCGGCCGCGGCGATTCGCGAGTGCCTGGAACAGCTCGAGATCTCCCCGCAGCGCATGCGGGAGAACATGCGGCCCGAGATCTACTCCGAGCGCGATCGGCTCGGCCTCGACGACCCCGACTACCTTGGCTCCAGCGGCGCGTTCGTCGACCGGGCGCTCGCGCGCTGGCGGGAAGGCGTCTGACGCTCGCACACGATTTTCACGGCCCCGAGGACGCGCCCGTTCTCGTCCTCCCGTGCTCGTTGGGGACGAACCGCGAGCTCTGGGAGCCGGCTCTCTTCAGCAGCGCGTACCGCGTATTGCGCGTGGAGCTGCGCGGTCACGGCGCCTCGCCGGCACCGGCCGGTCCGTACTCGATTCCGGACCTGGCCCACGACGTCGTCGAACTCCTCGACGAACTCGGCCTGGAGAAGGTCTGCGTATGCGGGCTCTCACTCGGCGGCATGGTCGCCATGTGGCTCGGCGTGCACGTCCCGGAGCGGCTGAGACTGCTCGTGCTTGCCTGCACCTCCGCGCGTGTCCAGGCTCCGGACGCCTACGCGAAGCGTGCCGCCCTCGTCCGCGAGCAGGGCATCGAACCGGTGGCGGACGAGGTCGTCTCCCGCTGGTTCAGCGATCTGACGCCGTCGGCGAAGCGCGCGCGCTTCCGCGAGATCCTCGTCACGACTGCGCCGGAGGGATACGCCGGTTGCTGCGAGGCTCTTGCGGCCTGGGACTTCCGAGAGGAGCTATCCGAGCTGCCTGTCCCCGCACTCGTGATCGCGGGTGAAGCCGACGAAGCAACTCCCAAGGCCGACACCGACCTGCTGGCCGAGCGGATCCCTCGGACGCGGCTCGTCGTCTTGCCGGGGGCCGCCCACCTCGCGAACGTCGAGCGTCCACGAGAGTTCGCCAACGCGGTACTGGAGGCGGCATGAACGAAGAAGAGGGCATGAGGATTCGCCGCGAGGTGCTCGGCGACGACCACGTGGACCATGCGGTCGCGGGCACGACCGACTTCACCCGAGACTTCCAAGAGCTGATCACACGCTACGCCTGGGGCGAGGTCTGGGCACGCCCCGGTCTCGACCGAAAGACGCGCAGCGCGATCACGCTCACGGCCCTCACCGCGCTCGGTCATCACCGCGAGCTCGCGATGCATGTCCGCGCGGCCCTTCGCAACGGCATGACCGTCGACGAGATCAAGGAGGTGCTCCTCCAGTGCGCCGTCTACTGCGGCGTCCCGGCGGCCAACCGCGCTTTCGCGATCGCCCAGGAGGTGCTAGACGAGTGAGGACGCCGGAGCGAGGCACGGCCCGCAAGCGCGTCACCACCAACGTCGCGATCATGGGCGCAGGTCCGGCGGGGCTCATGCTCTCCCACCTCCTGGCCGCGCAGGGCATCGAGTCGACGGTCGTGGAGATCCGCGGTCGGCAGGAGATCCAGGAGACGGTTCGGGCCGGCATCCTCGAGCACGGCACCGTCAAGTTGCTCGTCGACTCGGGCGCCTCCGATCGGGTGCTGCAAGAAGGACACCGCCACGACGGCATCGTGCTGCGGTTCGAAGGGGATAACCATCGCATCCGCTTCGACGAGCTCGTCGGCGAGTCCGTGTGGCTCTACCCACAGACCGACGTCTTCATGGATCTCGCCGCGCGTCGCGAGTTGGACGACGGCGACGTCCGCTACGGCGTCAGCGAGACCACCGTTCACGACCTCGAAGAGAGGCCGAAGATCTGGTTCACCGATTCGGAAGGCCAGAAGTTCGAGATCCAGGCCGACTTCCTGGTCGGCGCCGACGGCTCCCGCAGCCAGTGCCGCTTGGAGATTCCGGAGAGCAGCCGGACCTGGTACTTCCACGAGTACCCCTTCGCCTGGTTCGGCATCCTGGCCGAGGCGCCGCGCAGCCTGGACGTCCTCATGTACGTCAACTCCGAGCACGGCTTCGCCCTTCTCAGCCAGCGGACCGACACCGTCCAGCGGATGTACTTCCAGTGCGACACTTCGGAACGCGCTGACGACTGGGACGACGAGAGGATCTGGACCGAGTTCCGCAGGCGCGTCAACGGCAACGGCTTCGAGCTCAACGAGGGCCCCGTCCTCGAGAGGATGGTCCTGCCGTTCCGCAGCTTCGTGCATACCCCGATGCGCTACGGGAATCTCTTCTTGGCGGGCGACGCTGCTCATACCGTTCCGCCCACTGGCGCCAAGGGCCTGAACCTGGCCATCCAGGACGTCAAGGTGTTGTTCGAGGGACTCGAATCCTTCTACTCGAGCGGCTCGACCCAGCTGCTCGACTCGTACACCGAACGCGCGTTGGAACGCGTGTGGAAGGCCCAACACTTCTCCTACTGGATGACGTCCATGCTGCACACCGTTCCAGGCTCGGACGACTTCGAGCGCGGCCGCCAGCTCGGCGAGCTGAACTCCCTTGTCTCCTCCCACCATGCGCAGGCGTATCTCGCCGAGTGCTACACCGGCTGGCCGACCTGAATCGCGCGGGCAGATTCGGCTCCGCCCGCGCACGCCCACCGGCTAAGTCGTGCGCGGTGCGCTGATTCCCTCGACGAGCTTTGCCAGTTGCTCGCGATCGATCGAGCTGCGCTGGATCTTCCCCGTCGCCCCATGCGGCAGCTCGTCCACCGCGACCACGATCCGCGGGTACTTGTAGGCGGCCACGCGCTCGCGTGCGTGCGCCTTCACTGCGTCGACGTCGGCGCCGACGTCGAGAACGACGAGTGCGACGACCTCCTCCCCGAGCGTCACGTGCGGGACGCCCACGACGACCGCTTCGCGGACTGCCGGATGCTGGTGGAGCGCCTCCTCGACCTCGCGCGGATAGACGGTGTAACCGCCGCGCAGGATCACGTCCTTCTTCCGGTCGAGGAGGAACAGGTAGCCGTCCTCGTCGAGACGGCCCACGTCGCCGGTGGCGATCCAGCGGCCCTCGAGCCCGACGAGTACCTCGCCGTCCTCGGCGATCCGCAACTGCTGCCCCGCGGCGGCGGTGCCGACCGAGCCGGGCTTCCGCGGCGCGCCAGCGTGGTTGAGGGCGACGACGCCGCCTGCCTCGGTCATCCCGTACCCCTCGAGCACCGGCGTGCCGAACGTCTCCTCGAACGCGCGCTGCGTCTCGAGCGGGAGCGGGGCGCCGCCGCAGTGGGCGAGCCGCAGCTTCGGCCGTCGACCGGTCTCGGAGGCTGCGGCGGCGAGCGCGGCGAGCATCGTCGGCACGCCCATGAACACGCTCACGCCCTGCCGCTCCATCGTCTCGAGCGCGTCGCGGGCGTCGAAGCGGCGCGCGAGCACGAGCGTCACGCCGAGCGCGATGGCCACGTTCATGCAGCCGGTCATGCCGAACACGTGGGAGAGCGGCGCCGAGCCCCAGAGAACGTCGTCCTGGGTCAGCCCGAGCGCCCCGGCGAGATACTCCGCATTCCGGCGCAGGACTCGGTGCGCAAGCTCGATCCGCTTCGGCTCGCCGGTCGTACCCGACGTGAAGAGCGCGACCGCCGTATCCGGGGCAGGATCGAACGGCCGGCTGCGCTGCTCCACCTCCACGGGGCTGAGCAGCGGGTTGAGCGGGACGACGACCGCGCCGCGCCGGAGCGCTCCGTGGTAGGCAGCTATCGACTCCGGCACGTTCGGCAGCGGCAGCGGCACGACCCGGCCGAAGGGCACTTCCGCTTCGGCCATGGCGTCGAGCTCGGCATAGGTCACCTGTGACCCCTCGAACGCGAGCGCGACGCGGTCCGGCACGCGAGCCGCCGTTTCGCCGAGGAGCGTCGCGAGGGTCACTCTTTGCGGCGGTACGTCTGCAGACCGGGCCGGATCGACTTCTCGTCGAGGAACTGGCTCAGTCCCTGCTCGCGGCCTCGCTCCTCGTCGAGGAACTGCGACTGCTCGAGCTTCGCGTACAGGTAGTCCTCCGCCGTGTCCCAGCTCATCGTCTGCGCGTGCTTGTAGCCGAGCTTCGCCGCCCTCAGGACGACGGGGTTCTTCTCCAGCAACTCGCGCGCGAGTGCCTCGACCTCGCCGCGAAGCCGCTCGTGTGGGACGCTCCAGTTGACGAGGCCCATCTCGGCCGCCTTCCGGCCGTCGAACGTGCGGCCGGTCATGACGTAGAGCAGTCCCGCACGGAGCCCAACCGTCTCGGCGAGGCCGCGGCTGACGAGGCTGCCCGGGGGGATGCCCCAGTTGATCTCCGAGAGGCCGAAGGTCGCCTCGTCCGCCGCGACGGCGAGGTCGCACGCGCAGAGGGGAGTGAAGGCCCCGCCGAAGCACCAGCCGTTCACCATCGCGATCGTCGGCTTCGCGTAGGTGCGCAGAAGCCGCCACTGCCAGTAGTTCGCATCGCGGCGGACGCGCCGCTGGACGTGCTCCGGCTGCTCGTCGACCTCGCGGAAGTACTCCTTCAGGTCCATCCCGGCCGAGAACGCCTCGCCCGCTCCGGTGAGCACCAGCACCCCGCAGGCGTCGTCCTCGTCGAGCGCGAAGAGCACTTCGATCATCTCCCGGTTCAACGTCGGGTTCATCGCGTTGCGCTTCTCCGGACGGTTCAGCTCTACCCACGCGATCCCCTCGTCCAGCTCGACGTGCACGGTCTCCCACGGGCTCACGGCGGCTCCTTGAATATCAAGTGACCTGATATTAGTGGGAGTCGTCGACGCCGTGCAAGGTCTCGGCCAGGAGCCTGCGGAGTCCCGTGTCGTCGCTCCCGGCGAAGAGCTCGCGCTCGGCCGCGTCGACGCTGCGATCCGCCTTCGCGAGCAACCGCTTCCCCGACGCCGTCAGCTCCGCCGGCCGGATGCGGCCCCGCGTCCGGTCAGGATGCCGCAGCACGAGGTCGCGTTGCTCGAGCCGCGCCAGCACCTCGTTCATCGCCTGGGGAGTGATCAGTGAGCGCCGCGCAAGCTGCGCGTTCGAGAGCCCTGCTCGGGCGCGGAGGACGGAAAGGGTCGTGTACTCCTGCAGCGAAAGCCCGTGCGGCCCCAGCGCATCGGCGAGCCGCCGCCGGACGACGCGGTCGAGCCTGCCCACGAGATAGCTGACACGCGGCTCCATTGCTCGAGCCTACGTCCGCTTCGCGCCTCAGCCCCAGATTTCGGCGGCCGTCTCGACGATCAGGTGGAGTTTCGCGGCCTCCTCATCGATAGTGAGCGCGTTGCCCTCGACCGTGGACGAGAAGCCGCACTGCGGCGAGAGGCAGAGCTGCTCGAGCTCGGCATACCTGCTCGCCTCCTCGACGCGCCGCTTCAGCTCGTCCTTGCGCTCGAGCTCGCCGCGCTTCGTCGTCACGAGCCCCAGCACGACGACCTTGCCCTTCGGCAGGAAACGCAACGGCTCGAAGCCGCCCGAGCGCTCGTCGTCCCACTCCATGAAGAACCCGTCGACCTCGAGCTCGTTGAAGAGCGCCTCGGCGACGAAGTCGTAGCTGCCGGCCGCGGCCCACGAGGAACGGAAGTTGCCGCGGCACATGTGGGTTGTCACCGCCATTCCCTCCGGGCGCCCCGCGAGCGCCTCGTTGATGTGACGGATGTACTCGATGTGCTGGCGGTCGGGGTCGCCGCCGATCGAGGCGACGTACTCGCGCTGATGCGGATCGTTCAGATAGGCGAGGCTCGTGTCGTCGAACTGGAGGTAGCGGCAGCCGAGCTCTCCGAGGCGGCGCACCTCCTCTCGGTAGGCAGCCGCGAGGTCGGACCAGAAGGAGTCGAGATCGGGGTACACCGACTCGTCGATCGCGGCCCGCCCACCGCGGTAGTGGACCATGCTGGGCGACGGGATCGTCAACTTCGGGACGGCGCTCGTGACGGTGCCCTGAAGAAACTGGAAGGCGTCGCCGAAGATCGTCTCGGAGACGCCGAGACGTCCGTTCACATGCAGCGCAGCCGGCGTGAATTCGATCTCGCCCTCAGGGTTGAAGAACCGGACCGAGATTTGCCCGGCCTCCTTCTCGATGCCGTCGAGCTGGTAGATGAAATCCATATGCCAGGAGGCGCGGCGGAACTCGCCGTCCGTCGCCGAGCGCAACCCGGCCTGCTCCTGGAGGCGCACGACGTCGCGGATCGCCTCATTCTCGGCCGCGCGCAGGCCCACATCGTCGAGGCGGCCGGCCGCGTGCTCTTCGCGCGCCTCCAGGAGCTCAGGCGGACGGAGCAGGCTGCCCACGTGGTCGGCGCGGAACGGCGGCGCGTCGCGAAGGGCCACAGCACGGTGTATATCAGGCGGGCTGATACCCGAGGTGGCACGAAGACGGCGACATCGGGGCCGGGGGCAGAGAAGAGAGAGAAGTGCCCCCGTTCCGGCCTGTCCCGGTAGACGGCCGGCAGACGGAGAGCGGCCGGGCGTTTCCTCCTGAGAGCAAGGCGAAGGGCCCCCGCGGGCCCTTCGCACTCGTTGTCCGTGCTGTCAAGCGTTACTGGAGACGACCGGGCAGATGAGGAGGTTGCCGGTGTCGATCTCGTAGGGATCGCTGCCGTGTTGGAGGCTCGCGTTGACCGGCAGGAACTCGCCCGCAGCTTCAGCCTTGTCGATGTCGGCCGCAGTGGTGATCGGCGTGAAGCTCGCCGTCAGGAAGGTCGGGTTGTACATGAGGACGATGATCTTCCAGGGGCTCTTGTAGACGCCGGCGGTGCCGTTGGTGCCCAGGCCGGGTGCGCCGGTGAGCACGTGGTCGTGGTACACGAAAGGCAGCGGGAGTCCGGGGTGGAAGCAGGGATCGCACTGAGGCACGGTTCCGGAAAGTGAGAGCAGTTGTAGCGCCGACTGCGGGTAGGCGAGCAGGTAGAGCTCTTCCGCGTGCGCGTAGGCGTTCGGCATCGATTGCGCCGCGCCCTGAACCAGATGCGGGCCGATCATGGAGTAGGTCTGCCCGTTCGCGTACACGGTGTCGATCTCGGGCTTGTCCGCGGCTGCAGCACCGGCGAAAACGAGCATGGTGCCGGCCGCAGCGATGACCAGCAAAGCGATGCGGGTCCTCATCGGTAATACCCCCTTGGTCGCCGTCCGGGGCGACGGCTAGATTAATAAGGGTACAACCCTATCAAATATGAGTACCGGCGACAAACGGCGAAAGCGGCGTTACGACGCAAGCGGGCGGCGGGCGACGGCTGCCCAGCGGCGCCAGGCCGTCGTGGCCGCCGCACGCGAAGCGTTCGAGCGCAAAGGCTGGGCGGGCGCGACCGTGCGCGAGATCGCAGAAGAGGCCGACGTCTCGCAGAAGACGATCGAAGCCGTATTCGGCACGAAGGCGACCCTGCTGAAGGCAGCCGTCGACTACGCGATCCGCGGCGACGTCGAGGCCGAGCCGATCGCCCGCCGAAATAGCGTCCACAAGATGGAACAGGCCGCCAACGCGGCGGAGATGCTGCGCCTGCACGCGCACCACCTGCGCGTCATCAACGCACGCTCGGCCCGCATAGCCGCCGTCGTCGAGCAAGCCGTCGCCGCCGATCCGGCCGTTCAGGCGCTCTGGCGGCAAATGAACGACAACCGGGCCTACGGGGTCCGATGGGCGACCGAGACGCTCCTGCGGAAACCCGGCCGCCGTCCCCGCCTGCGCCGCGACCACGTCGAGTCGATCTTCTGGGTCGCGCTCGACTGGGGCACCTACCGCACACTCACCGAGCAGGCTGACCTCGACGACGCGGCTTACGAACGCTGGCTCCAGGGCTACTACGCAGCCACCCTACTCCCCTAGCACCAACCGGGGGAGGCACCGGACGAGCAGGCTGCGGCCAGAGCGACTACGCAGACACGGCGAGGTCGGCCACCGCCGGGACGATCTGCTCGTTGAACTCGAACTCGGTTTCGAGCGAGCGGCGAACCGGGCAGGCGGCAGCGACCTTCTCCAGGAGTTCGAGCTGCTCAGCGCTGAGTTCGGTGCCGAGGCCGATCGTGATGTCCGCGCGGCGCGGAGTCGCGCGGTGGTCGTAGCTGACGTCGACAAGGACTTCGCCGAGTTCCCAGCCCTTGCGGCGTGCATACATGACGAGGGTCGTCGAGACGCACGAGGCGAGAGCCGCCGGCAGCAGCTCGTGCGGCGCCGGGGCACTGCCCTCGCCGCCGACCTCGACCGGCTCATCGGTGATGAGACGGTGCCTGCCGTCGATCACGACCTCCTGTCGCAGAGTGCCGGGGATCGCACGCGATGTTGCTGTCAGGCTCATGCGACCTCCACCGCCGCGCCGTGCTTCTCGATCACCTCGTCGAGGAAGCTGCCGATCGCGCTCGCCGGGTGAGCGCCGACGAATCCGGTCACCGGCTCACCGTCGCGGAAGACCGCAACGGTGGGGATGCTCCGGATTCCGTAGCGGGCGGCGAGCGTCTGCTCGGCGTCGACGTCGACCTTGGTCAGCGCGATCTTGTCGGCTCGCTTCTCGACTTCGGATTCGATCGCGGGGCCGAGAGCGCGACACGGCCCGCACCAGGCGGCCCAGAAGTCGACCACGACCGGCAACTCACGCGAGCGCTCGATTACCTGACTGTCGAAGGTCTCGGTAGTGATGTCCATGTGTTCCTTTCAGTGCGGCAGCGGCCGGCGGCCGTGCGAGTCGAAGTGGAAGAGCGCGTAGAGGGGGCAGAAGCCGACAGCTGCCGTAACGCCCATCAAGGCCGTAACGACAAGCAGGACGATCCCGCCGGTCGAGCCCGCGCCGATCACGATGGCGATGACGAGCGCGGCGATGGCGATGCCGGCTCGGATCGCGCGGTCAAGGTTGCTCATGTTGGTGTGCATCTCGGACCTCCTTAGGCCGGGGCGCCGGTGACGATCAGCGCCAGCGTCTGCAACTGCTGCTCGAGTGAGCCGCACACCTGCTGGCAGAGGCCGAGCACGCCCTCATCGACGATCCGGTAGTAGACGTGGTTGCCGTCCTTGCGCCGGGCGAGGATCCCAGCGTCTGCAAGGACGGACAGGTGCTTGGAGACGTTCTGCTGCCCCGCGCCCAGCTGCGCGGCGAGCTCGTTCACGGACAGTTCGCCGTCGCGCAGCCGATCGAGCAACCGGATCCGGCTCGGCTCACTCAAGACGCGAAAGCGGCGCGCGATCAGCTCGACCAGATCCTCGGGGAGCGGGTGGGGCAGATCCTCCATGCCCCAACTATAGCACGCTTCAGTTGTTTAGGTGTATAGTTGTGAATCTGATGAGAGAACCGCCACGGATCCGGCTTTACGTCTCACGCTGGTGTGTCCAGTGCGAGCGGGCGGTCGCGCTGCTCGAGCGGCAGGGGTTGCCGTTCGAAGCAATCGATATCTCCGACCCGGAGGACTGCTGTCGCCTCCATGAGCTGACCGGCGGCCGAAGCGTCCCGCAGGCGATCGTCGAGGGCCGCCCCATCGGCGGCTACGACGAGCTCGCGGCACTCATCCGCGACGGCTCACCCGCTGCATCCACAACGAAAGGAATTGCGCCATGACTGCGCTCACCGACACCGCCTACACGCTCGGCGGCAGCACCTCGCTCGACTTCGCCGACGCCGTCGCACGCGTCCGCGAGACGCTCAAGGAGGAAGGCTTCGGCGTCCTGACCGAGATCGACGTCCAGGCCACACTCCAGGAGAAGCTGGGCAAAGACATGCCGCCCTACCTGATCCTCGGCGCCTGCAACCCGCCCTACGCCCACCAGGCGCTCGAACTCGAGCCCGAACTCGGCGCCCTGCTCCCCTGCAACGTGGTCGTCTACAGGCAGCCGGACGGCACGACGCGCGTCTCTGCCGTCGACCCGGTCGCCATGCTCGGCATCGTCGGACGCCCCGAGCTCGAGCCGATCGCAGACGAAATCGAGGAGAAGATCGAGCGCGCACTCCAGAAGGTGTGGGCGGCGTGACCTGCCTGTTGATCCACCGCCGGGAACGGAGTAGGAAGAGCACGTGAGCCAGGTCGTCCGATCGCCCGCCGTCTCCGACCGGTTGCTCGCCGACCTACGGCGGAGCGAGTTCGGGCGGCTCGACGCCGGCGGGCACGTCTACCTCGACTACACCGGCGCCGGACTGTACGCGCAGTCCCAACTCGA
>DASSZE010000020.1:0-25039 GCA_035713675.1 Gaiellaceae bacterium
GCTCATAGCCACTTCTTCCAGCGGAAGAACCCGAGCATGCCGATGCTCACCGCGACCATGAGCACGATCGAGGCGATGAACGCGCCGATGCTGTTGAAGCCCGGGAAGTGGACGTTCATCCCGAAGAAGCCGGTGATGAACGTGAGCGGCGTCAGGACGACGATGAAGACCGTGAGGACGTAGAGGATGTCGTTCTGCTGGTGCGAGATGAGCGACTCGTTCGTGTCCTCGAGCGCCTCCACGACTTCCTTGTAGTTGTCGAGCAGGTCCCAGATCCGCTCGGAGGCGTCGACGATGTCGTCGAAGTAGAGCTCGAGCTCCTCCGGCAGGAACCGCTCGATCTGCCGCTCGAGCTGCCTGAGGGTCGGCCGCTGCGGCTTGATGATCTTGCGGTAGGAGATGATCTCCTGCTTGACGCGGTGGATGTCGCGGACGAGTTCCTTCGCGCCCTCGCCCGAGCCGATCTCCTCGTCGATCTGCTCGAGCTTGAAGCCGATCTTGTCGAGGATCGGGAAGCAGTAGTCGTAGAGGTCGTCGAGCACCTCGTACAGCAGCCGCCCCGAGCCGCGCGCGAGCAGCTGCTCGCGGAACTCCTCGCTCTCCTCGGCGCGTCGGAAGAGCAGGCTCACCGGCCGCAGCTCGACGCTCGGCAGTGTGACGAGGTAGTCGGGCCCGAGGAAGACGTCGAGCTCGCCGGCGTTCAGCCGGCCGACCGACTTGTCGTAGACGGGGAAATGGAGGACGCCGAAGAGGTAGCCGCCGGCGCCGTCCTCGTCGCCGGGGTAGACGTCGATCTTCGGGCGCTGGCGCCGCGAGAGGACGTCCTCGACGTCGAGCGGGTGCCAGCCGAAGCGGTTGGCGAGCTCCTGGGCCTCGCCCGCGGTGGGCGAGAGGAGGTTGACCCAGCTGACGCCGCCGGCGTGAAGCTCAGAGGGCCCGGGCCGCGTCTCGACGACCGGGACGCCCGGCGTTGCGCGGCGCGAACGGATGCGCGGCAGGCTGGGCATAGGTACTGAGAGGGTCGACGGTCGCTGGCATGGCCCGGGAATGCTACCCGCTGGCCGCGACCGGCACGGGCCCGGGGGCCTCGCCGTGCGGTGTCCGGCGCACTCCCTCCGGCAGCCGCCGCTCCAGGGCCAGCGCCGCGGCGGCGCAGAGGAGGTTCGCGGCGGCGGCGACCGGCCAGAGGAGCAGCGGCCGGTGCTGGAGCATGAACCCGCCCGCCGCCGGGCCGACGATCCAGCCGATCTGCCACGAGATGCTCGAGGCGGCGAGATAGCGGCCGACGAGCGCCGGCGGCGCGAGGTCGACGCTGAGCGGCGCCTGGATCGTCCCGTGCAGGCACTCCCCGACCGCGAAGACGAGCATCGCGCCGGCGAGGATCGTGAACGCGACCGTGGCGGTCGTCCACTCACCCGCGACCCAGACCGCGACGAACGACCCGGCCCACAGCACGCCCATCAGCGCGAGGCCGCGCATCCGGCTCCGCCCCTCGGAGAGCTTCACGACGGGGAGCTGGAAGAGGACGACGCCGACCGCGTCGAGCGCGAAGACGATGCCCACCTCCTTCTCGCTGATCCCGGTCACGTTCTTCCCGAATGCCGGCAGGAGCTCGACGGCGAGCGAGATCGCGGCCGTCATGAAGGCCGCGTTGAGGAGGGTGAAGCGCGTGAACACGCGGTCGCGGAGCACGGCGCGCCAGCTGCCGCCGAGCCGGCCCTCGTGCAGGTGCGGGGCACGGACGCGTGTGAGAACGACCATGTAGCCGAGGAAGGTCGCGCAGTTGATCGCGAAGAGGACGGTGAACGTGTGCGGTTGCCGCACCGACGCGATCAGGCCCGCCGCGACGCCGCCGATCGCGACGCCGGCGTTCATCGAGAGCCGCTGCAGCGCATACGCGGGCGCGCGCCGTGCCGGGGGCGTCAGGCCCGCGAGCAGCGCCGACTGGGACGGCCAGAACGAGCCGCTCCCGATTCCCCAGAGCGTGTAGACCGCGAACGCCTGCCACGCCTCCCGGATCAGCGGCATGAGCGCGAACGCGACCGTCATCACCGCGAGCGCGCCGAGCAGCACCCGCTTCGGGCCCGCGCGGTCGGAGAGCGTCCCGCCGAGGAAACCGCTGCCGAGCGCCGCCGCCGACTGCACCGCCGCCGCGATCCCGGCCAGCCCGAACGGGATCCCGCGCACGTTATGGAGGTAGATGAAGAGGAACGGGAGGACGGCACCGTTCCCGAACGCGTTGACGAGCGCGCCGAGCTCGAGCAGGTAGACCTGGCGCGGCAGGCGCGGGTCGAGAGAGCGGACGTACCGATTGAAACGGCGCAGAGGACTGCGAATAATGGCGGACGTGAGGAGGGCCGCACTCGTCGCCGTCGTCCTCCTGCTCGCCGGGGCGGGAGGCGCGAGCGCCTACGCGCTCAAGACGGTCTTCATCCGGCCGGGCCACTGCACCAGGGTGCACGGCACGAAGGTGTGCGCCCGCAGGATGCCGCCCAAGACGGTGACCGTCGGCGCGCCCTCGCCGATCGGCGAGACGTTCTCCGGTAACGGAGACAAGACCCTCGCGCCGCTCACGCTGCCGCACGGGGTCACCGTGACGTGGACGTCGCAGCCGGACAGCGACGGCCTGAACCAGCTCGCAGTCTCGTCCAGCCCGAACGACGCGAACTTCGTGGAGTTCGACAACGGCAGCGGCGCGTCGAGCGGCTCGAGCTACGTCCCGCCCGGCACCTACACGTTCGACGTCACGGCCGGCGCAGCCTGGACTCTGTCGTTCTGAGCCGAGGCCGCGCCGACGAACCGGACTAGGCGGGCGTGACGGCAGATGTCGCCGTCGCGCGGGCGTCGCTCGTGTCGTCCCGCAGGATCGGCGACTCCGGCCGGAAGCCCTTGAGCGAGCAGTAGACGCCGAGGAACAGCTCCCAGATGATCTCCGGGATGGTCAGGATCCCCTGCAGCGAGTGAAGCGCGCTGCCCGGGTCGTTGCCGGTGAACAGGATCGCCGTGCCCGTGATGACGAGCAGCGGCCCGCCGACTAGGCCGAACCAGCACATCCGCCTCGGCACGAGCTCGGAGCGGTACATGAGGTAGCCCAGGATCAGTCCATTGCCCCAGCCGACGACCCAGCCTGGCCCGAGCAGAAACGTCCAGTCCTTGATCGCGGCGAGGGTGTAGGCGACGGTGCCCTCGGCGGCGCCGGCGGTCTGGTTGCGCAGGGTGATCACGGCGAGCATCGCGAGGATGCCGACGAGGATGAACGTGGACTCGACGATCCGGGCGGTGACGTAGCCGAGCGACAATTCCTCGTTCTGCCGGCGCAGGATGGGGAAGATCACAACGGCGGTGCCGATGTTCGCGATGATCAGCAGCAGCTCGAGGAACGCGCCGAACAAGACCTGTTTGTCGTGGCCGGCTCCGGCGATGTAGCCCACCGGGTGCCGGAGCACCGGCTCGTAGAGCGCCAGCGCCGGAATCGACGTGACGAACGTGATGAGGTAGAGGACGCCGAAGATCCGCGCCCTCTGCTGGTCCCGTGTCATACCCCTGAACCCCTTCCCCCCGCGCGGGAAGCAGGCGGATTCCCACCCCTGCGACGGGTAGGACGACGAAGCTACGCGGCTGAACCGGCGCGGGCCATGGGCCGTGTGACCCATCTTTTCGAAGTGGTCCCATCGCGATCCGACGAAAGCCTTCGGCGACATGCACTCGGACACTTCGCAGCGGCCGAGGAGCCTCCGCACCAGGCGACCAGCATGCTGGGTCAACGCGCCAGGCAGGTTTAGAACACCTCGTCGGGCTGCTATACAGGTCGAGGGCGCGTGGCTCACAGCGCGTTCGGGTCGTCAAAGATCGATCTTTGCGGGCGTTTATGAGCGAGCATGAACAAGGGGAAGCACCCGACCGGATGTTCTTCGCCGAAGGCGTCGGGATGGTCATCGCACTCCTGGATGCGGGAACTCTCGATCGTCAGCGCGTCGCGAACCGCCTCCGTCGGTTGCAGGACACGGACGACTTCACATCGCTTCCAGAAGACCTACGCACGAGGATCCAAGAGATCATCGCCGACGCAGAGCGCTAAGGGACGTCGGCCACCTCGACGGGGAGGACCAGTCGCCGTTCGTGGGGCTGCTACAGGTCGAGGCTGCGTAAACGCCTGCATAGAAGCGCAAAACCCTGCGCTTGCAGGGCTTTGCACGTTTCGCAGTTTGTATCGGCTGATGCGCCAGGCAGGAATCGAACCTGCGACCTCGCGCTCCGGAGGCGCGCGCTCTATCCCCTGAGCTACTGGCGCCGGGGAGAGGGCCAGTCTACCGGCGGTCGGGCGTTGGTACGTTCCGCCCGTGGAGGTCTCCGCCCGGAGAGTCACGCTCGAGCTGGCGGAGACGTTCGTCATCTCCCGCAGCGCCCGCGACAGCGAGGAGGTGCTCGTCGTCGAGCTTCGGCACTCGGGGGTCTCCGGCTTCGGCGAGGCGCAGCCGATCGACCGCTACGACGAGTCGGTCGAGTCCGCGCAGACGTACGTCGAGGAGCACGCCGAGTTGCTCGGCGACGACCCGTTCGCGGTCGAGGAGCTGATGGAGCGGCTCCCCGCCCGCGAGTTCGCGGCGCGGGCGGCCCTCGACGCCGCGCTCCACGACCTGCAGGGGAAGCTGCTCGCGCAGCCCGCCCGGCGGCTCCTCGGCCTGCGGCGCGCCGGCCCGCCGACGAGCTGGACGGTGTGGCTCGGCGATCCCGACGACATGGCGGCCCGCGCCGAGAAGGCGCTCGGCCGCTTCCGTCGCCTCAAGCTCAAGCTCGGCGGCGCCGACGGGCTCGACGTCGACCGCGTCCGCGCGGTGCGCGGCGTGGCCGGCGATCTCCCGCTGCAGGTCGACGTGAACGAGGCGTGGAGCCTCGACGAGGCCCTCGAGGCGCTGCCGGCCCTGGCAGAGCTCGGTGTCGAGTACTGCGAGCAGCCGCTCCCGGCCGGTGACGAGGGCGGGCCGCAGCTGAAGGAGCGCTCGTCCGTCCCGATCTACGTCGACGAGGACTGCCACACGCTCGCCGACGTCGCGGCCTGTGCGGCGCGCGCGCACGGGATCAACGTCAAGCTCGCGAAGTCCGGCGGGATCCGCGAGGCGGTGCGGATGGTGCACGCCGCCCGCGCGCTCGGGCTCGGCTGCATGCTCGGCTGCATGGTCGAGTCGGGGCTCGGCATCTCGGCCGGCGCACAGGTCGCGTCGCTGTTCGACCACGTCGACCTCGACGGCAACCTCCTGCTCGCGCACGACCCGTGGCCGGGGGTGCCGTTCGTCGACGGCGTCCAGCTTCCACCGGAGGAGCCGGGGCTCGGTGTCCACTCGGTATCTGCTGCTCGCTGAGGGCTTCTCCGGCGACCCGCACTACGGCAAGACGATGCGCGGCGTGCTCCGGTACCGGCGCGAGGACGTCGCCGCGATCCTCGACTCGACCCGTGCCGGCGAGACGGAGGACGGCGTGCCCGTCGTCGGCACCGTCGACGAGTCGCTCGCGTTGGCGCCGACGGCGGCGCTCGTCGGCGTCGCGACCCAGGGCGGGCGGTTCCCGCCGGAGTGGATCGCGATCCTCCGCGCCTGCCTCGAGCACGGCCTCGACGTCGAGAACGGCCTGCACGTCTTCCTCTCCGACGATCCGGGGCTGCGCGAGCTCGCCGGGCGCCACGGCGCCGAGCTGCGCGACCTGCGCCGCCCTCCGGCGGAGCTCTCGACCGCGACCGGAGAGAACCTCGGCGTCGACGCGACGATCGTCCTCACCGTCGGCTCCGACTGCGCGATCGGGAAGATGACCGTCTCGCTCGAGCTCGACCTCGAGGCGCGGCGGCGCGGCCTGCGTTCGGTCTTCGTCCCGACCGGACAGACCGGCATGGTCATCGCCGGCTGGGGGATCGCGGTCGACGCCGTGGTCGCGGATTTCGTCGCGGGAGCCGCCGAGCGGCTCGTCGTGGAGGGACACCGGCGCGGCGGCGAGCTCCTCTGGGTCGAGGGCCAGGGCGCGCTCCTGCATCCGGTCTACTCGGGCGTCGCGCTCGGTCTCTACCACGGCAGCGCGCCGCACCTGCTCGTGCTGTGCCACGAAGCGGGCCGCACCGAGATCGAAGGCGCGGGCGGCGGGCCGCACCGGATCCCACCGCTCAGGGAGCTCGTCGAGCTGCACGAGCGGATCGCGCTGCCGGCACGTCCGGCGCGGGTCGCGGCCCTCGCGCTCAACACGCGGGCGCTCGGCGAGGGGCAGGCGCGGGCCGCCGTCGCGGCGGCAGAGGAAGAGACCGGGCTCCCGGCCGACGACCCGGTCCGCTTCGGGGCGGCGAAGCTCGTCGACGCCGTCCTCGCGGCCGCGCCGGCGTGATCGTTGCGGTCCTCGCCGACACGCACATGCCGCGTGGGGCGCGGCGCCTGCCGGGGGCCTGCGTCGCCCGCCTCCGCGCCGCGGACCTGGTCCTCCACGCGGGCGACGTCGTCGCCGCGTCGGTGCTCGAGGAGCTCGCGGCGCTCGGCCCGCCGCTCCACGCCGTGCACGGGAACATGGACGACGCGGAGCTGCAGCGGTCTCTGCCCGAGACGCTCGTCGTCGAGGCAGCCGGTCTCCGGATCGGGATGACGCACGACCCCGGGCCGCGCGCCGGGAGGGACGCACGGCTCGTAGGCCGGTTCCCCGGCTGCGCCGCGGTCGTCTACGGCCACACGCACGAGCCGCAGGTCGAGCGCGTGGGGGAGACGTGGATCCTCAATCCCGGCTCGCCGACCGAGCGGCGCCGCTCGCCCGTGCACACGATGCTCGTCCTCGAGGTGCTGGGCGACGAGATCCGCCCCGGGCTCGTCCGGCTGGATTGAGCGGCGATCGCCGTCTTGCGTGCCACTCTGTGCTCATGGCCGCAGGAAAGCCGAAGTCCGCTTGACAGCGAACATCTGTTCGCCTACCATGCGAACAGATGTTCGGGAAGCTCCTCGTCGTTCTCTGTGCCGCGGCGCTCGCCGTCGGCCTCGCAGCCCACAGCTCGAGCGGCGCGGGGCCGAAGCGGACCTACGTCGTGCGGCCGGGGGACACACTCTGGTCCGTCGCGGCGCACATGTACGCGGGCGACCCGCGCGAGGGGATCTGGAAGATCGAGCAGCGGAACCACCTCGCGGCGGCGACGATCTTCCCGGGCGAGAAGCTCGTCCTGCCCTAGCCGGCGGCAGGCGGTAGGTCGATCCCGAACGTGTAGACCTTCTCGCCCCGGAAGAGCCGCTGCTCGGGATCCCACGGGAACCAGATCAGGACCTTCCAGGCGAGCGGCCCGCCGACCGGCTCCTGGCCGAGCCACGGCGCCTGCTGCGTGGCCGTCACGTTCGCCTCCTCGCACACGCCCTGCGGCCCGATGACGATGTCCGTCAGGTCGAAGCGGATGTCCGGGAACGCGGTCAGTAGCTCGGTGTAGAAGCGAGTCGCGCCCTCGTGTCCCTCCCAGCGATGGCCGGTCTGGACGAGCTCGTAGACGCAGTCCGGGGTCAGCGTCGAGATCAGCCCTGCGAGGTCGCGGGCGTCCTCCGCGATCGAGTGCGTCTTGTAGAGCTCCCGGATCTCGCGGTAGAGCTCTGGCGTTATCTCGCGCCGGTAGACCTCCAGCACGGTCGGGTCGGGCATGGCGCGAGACTATCGCCTCAGGCCGGAACGGGCTCGCCTCCGGCGTCCGGGGCGAACAGCTCCGGCGAGCGCTCCACCAGCGCGACGAACGCGTCGACGGCAGCGGGCGCGAACTGGGTGCCGCGGTTGCGGACGACCTCCTCGGTCGCCTCCTCGAGCGAACGGGCGCTGCTGTACGGCCGGTCGGTCGTCATCGCGTCGACGGCGTCGGCGAGGCCGACGATCGCGGCTTCGAGCGGGATCTCGTCGCCGTGCAAGCCCGTGGGGATGGCCGAAGCCGCAGGCGCCGCGTGCCGTCCATCGGCGATATATCGGCCTCCGAGCGGAATGGCCTTCGGCGCGCCGTTCCTAGAATCGCCCGGTGGACCTCGACGTCGTCTTCCTCGGCACCGCCGCCTCGATGCCGACGGCGCAGCGAGGGCCGGCGGCGCTCCTCGTGCGGCGCGGCAGCGAGCGGCTGCTCGTCGACTGCGGGGAAGGGACGCAGCGGCAACTGCAGCGGTCGGCGATCGGGCTGCCCGACCTGCAGGAGATCTTCCTCACGCACTACCACGCCGACCACTTCCTCGGGCTGCCCGGGATGCTCAAGACCTTCGCGCTGCGCGGGCGCGACGAGACCCCGCTGACGGTCTACGGGCCGCGAGGCCTGCGCGAGCTCTTCAACCGGCTGCGGCCGTTCGTCGGTCGGCTCCCGTACCCGCTCGCGCTCGAGGAGCTGGAGCCGGGACAGAGACTGGACCGCGGCGAGTACGCGCTCGAGGCGTTCGCCGTCGAGCACGGCCTCGACGCGGTGGGCTACGCGCTCGACGAGCACGAGCGGCCGGGGCGGTTCGACGTCGCTGCGGCCGAGGCGCTCGGAGTCCCCGACGGCCCGGCACGCGGCCGCCTCCAGGGCGGGGAGGAGGTCGAGCTCGCGGACGGCCGTGTCGTGACCCCGGCCGACGTCCTCGGCGAGCCGCGGCGGGGGCGAAAGCTCGTCATCACCGGCGACACGGCTCCGTCGCCGCTCGTCGTCCAGGCCGCGCACGGCGCCGACCTGCTCGTACACGAGGCGAGCTTCCTGGCCGAGGAGGCGGAGCGGGCCCGCGAGACGATGCACTCGACGGCCGCCGATGCCGCCGAGGTGGCGCGGCTCGCACAGGTCGGCCTGCTCGCGCTCACGCACGTCTCGCCGCGCTACTTCGGCCCGGAGCTCGAGGCCGAGGCGCGGGAGGCGTTCCCCGACACGGTCGTCCCGCGCGACTTCGACCTGATCGAGGTGCCGTTCCCCGAGCGCGGGAAGCCGCAGCTCGTGAAGAGCGGAGCGAGGCCGCCACGCCCGGAGTCCGCAGCCCCTATGATCGAGCCCGGATGAGCGTAGGCTCGACGGAGCTCAACAAGAAGCGGACGTGCCGGCTTTGCCGGCGCGGGAGCGGAACATGAGCGGAATGGTCCACGTGGCGGTGGCGGGCGACGTCGCCGAGGCCGAGGAGATGCAGGAGATCCTCCGGAACGCCGGCATCGACTCCTCGATCGAGCAGTCGCCGGAGGACGACGCCGTCAACCTCCTCGTTCCCGAGGCCGAGCTCGAGTCGGCCAAGGAGGCGATCGAGGCGCTCACCGAGCCCGACGAGATCATCGGGGAGCCGTAGGACACCGATGCCGATGTCGACGACGGCTTTTGTCCGTGGCAGGGCGCGTCTCATCGCAGGCGCGGCCGCGCGGTCGGCACGCACTTCGTAGTCGCGCCTTCGCAGACGAGCTCGTCCGCGACGCCGGGGTGACGGCAGGCTCGCTCGTGCTCGACCTCGGCGCCGGCGGTGGCGTCATGACGGGCGCACTCGCCTCCGGCGGAGCGCGCGTGCGCGCGGTGGAGCTCGACCCGGCGGCGCTCCGGCAGCTGCGCGGCCGGTTCGCCGGCGATCCGCGGATCGAGGTGGTCGCGGCCGACGCGACCCGGGTCGGGCTTCCCGGCGAGCCCTTCGCCGTGGTCGCCAACCTCCCGTTCGCGGAGGGGACGGCCATCCTGCGGCGACTGCTCGGCGACCCGCGCGTCCCGCTGACCCAACTAGACGCGATCGTGGAGTGGGGCCTCGCGGCGAAACGAACGGCGGTCTGGCCCTCGACCCTGCTCGGCTGCACGTGGGGAGCGTGGTACGAGCTCCGGCTCGTCCGGCGCGTGCCGCGCGCCTGCTTCGCGCCGCCGCCGAGCGTCGACGCCGCGGTGCTGCGGGCGACGCGGCGGCTCGCGCCGCTCGTCCCTCTGCGGCACGCTGCGGCCTACGAGGCGCTGCTGCGGCGGGCGTTCTCGGCCAGGCGGCCGCTCGACCGGGTCCTCCCGCGCGGCGCCGTCCACCGTGCCGCGCACGAGCTCGGGTTCGACCGTCACGCGACCGCCCGCGACCTCGACGCGCGCCAGTGGGCCGTGCTCTTTCGCGCGTTAGGGTCGGCCCGATGAACGACGCCGACCTCGAGCTGCGCCGCCGCACATACGCGTTCTTCGTCGAGCACGCGCGTGCGCCGGCCGCGGCCGAGCTGGGCGATTCGGAGGCGGTCCTCGCCGGCTGGCGGCGGCTGCATGAGGAGCACGCCGTCGTCCTCGGTCCGGCTACGGACGAGCTGCGGATGCTCAACCCGTTCTCGGTCGCTCCGACCGCCTACCGCGTGCTGGCCGCCGGGCGCTGGTGGTACGGCAACTGCGCCTGGGACGCATTCGGCATCTGTGCCGCGCTGGACTCCGACGGGCGGATCGAGGCCTCGTGCCCGGACTGTGGCGAGTCGCTCGCCGTCGAGGTGCGCGGCGGCCGCCCGGACGACGAGTCGCTCGTCTTCCACTGTCTCGTGCCGGCGGCGCGGTGGTGGGACGACATCGTCTTCACCTGAAGCGGGATGAATCTCTTCCGGTCGGAAGAGCACGTCTCTCGCTGGCTCGGCGGCAGGGAGCCCGGCGCGACGATCCCCGTTGCGAAGCTCGCGGAGCTGGCGCAGGCCTGGTGGGACGACCGCCTCTCACCGAACTGGCTGCCGCACAGCCGCGAGCAGAACCAGGCAATCCTCGAGGCACTCGGACTGAGCGGCGAGTTCTGGGCTCTGCCATGATCCGGGCGACGGAACGTCGCTAGGGCATCCGTTCGCATCGACAGGGGAGGAACGCGATGTACACGGTCATTCGGAGGTACCAGGACGTCCAGAACGTCGCCGAGGTCGCACGGCGCGCGGTTGAGGAGTTCGCGCCGACGCTTCGCGACCAGCCGGGGTTTCAGGGGTATTGGGTCGTCGACGGCGGCGACGGGATTCTCGCGACGATCACGGTCTTCGACAGCGAGGAGGCAGCCGCCGAGACGACGGCGGCCGCCGCAACCTGGGTGCAGGACAACCTGGCCAACCTCGTCCCGAGCCCGCCGCGGGTGACCTCGGGGGAGACGACCGGCGTCTCGGCGGAGGTGCCGGTCTAGGAACGACCTCAGGCTGCCCCGTCGGGCGTCCGGCGGGGCAGCTAAGCTCTTGCGAGCACGAACCCCTTTAACCCGGTCCAGCGAGGCCGGAAAGGAGTCGGATGAATACGCACGCCCCCGTACAGGGGAAAAGCCTCCTCGACGCCGACGGGCTCGAGAGGACCCTTTCGAGAATCGCCCACGAGATCATCGAGGGCAACCCTTCGCTCACCGACGTCGCGCTCGTCGGGATCCAGACCCGCGGAGTTCCGCTTGCGCAGCGGCTCGCGCGCCTGATCGAGGAGCGTGCCGGCGTCGCTCCGAAGCTCGGCACGGTCGACATCACCTTCCACCGGGACGACGTCTCCGTCCGCGCCGGCGAGGCCCCGCTCGCGCCGCAGCCGCTCGTCCGCGCGACGCAACTCGACTTCCCGCTCGAGGGACGCACGGTCGTCCTCGTCGACGACGTCCTCTACACCGGCCGCACGATCCGCGCCGCGATCGAGGCGCTCTTCGACTACGGGCGGCCGGCCCGCGTCCAGCTCGCGGTGCTCGTCGACCGCGGCCATCGGGAGCTCCCGATCCGACCCGACTACGTCGGCAAGAACCTGCCCACCGCGCGCGGCGAGCGCATCCAGGTGCAGCTCGTCGAGGTTGACGAGCTCGACGCCGTGCTGCTCGTCCCGAGCCCTGAGGAGGAAGACAGATGATCCGCCTCGTGAAAGACGACCTGCGCCCGCCGGCGGAGCCGCCGAAGCGCCACCTCCTGTCGGTCGCCGACCTCAGCCGCGAGGACGTCGACCGCCTGCTCGGAACGGCGCAGACCTTCGCGGCCTCGCTCGAGCGGCACGTGAAGAAGCTGCCGACGCTCAAGGGCCACCTGGTCGTGAACCTCTTCTACGAGTCGTCGACCCGCACCCAGTCCTCGTTCGAGCTCGCGGCGAAGCGGCTCTCGGCGGACACGCTCACGGTGAAGGCGGCAGGCTCGTCGGTCGACAAGGGCGAGTCCCTCAAGGACACGGCGCTCACGCTCGGCGCGTACGACCCGGACGTGATCGTCATCCGCCATCCGCAGATCGGCGCGCCGCAGCTCGTCGCGGACGTCACCGAGGCGCACGTCGTCAACGCCGGCGACGGCAAGCACCAGCACCCGACCCAGGCCCTGCTCGACCTCTACACGATCCACCAGGAGATCGGCCGCCTCGAGGGCCTCCACGTGGCGATCGTCGGCGACGTCCTCCATTCGCGCGTCGCGCGCTCGCTCGTGCAGGCCTTCGCGCTGGTCGGGATCCGCACGACGCTCGTCGGGCCGCCGGCGCTGCTCCCGCGCGAGCTCCCCGCGGAGACGACGACGGACATCGGCGCGATCCGCGACGCGGACGTGATCTACGTCCTGCGCATGCAGAACGAACGCATGGAGGCGGGCGCGAACTTCGTGCCGAGCCTGCGTGAATACACCGCGCGCTGGGGCATCACGTCCGAGCGGCTGCGGCCGGGGCAGAAGGTCATGCACCCGGGGCCGATGAACCGCGGCGTCGAGATCGACCCGCGCGTCGCCGACTCGCCCGACTCGCTGATCACCAAGCAGGTCCGCTCGGGGCTCGTCGTGCGGATGGCCGTCCTCTACGACGTCCTTACCGGCGGCCCGGTCGGGGTCCAGGCGCTCGCAGCGGCGGAGGTGGCGTGATGCTGTGGCAGAAGGATCTTCCCGGCGCAAACGTCGTGATCCGCGGGGCCCGCGTGCTCGATCCCGTGGAGGGGATCGACGCCCGGCTCGAGGTGCGGATCGACGACGGCGTGATCGCCGACGTCGCCGAGCGGGTCGACGCGAACGAGCACCGCGTCGTCGAAGCGGATGGGCTCGTGCTCGCTCCGGCCTTCGTCGACCCGCACGTCCACCTGCGCACGCCCGGCCGCGAGGACGAGGAGACGGTCGCGAGCGGCACGGCGGCCGCGGCTGCCGGCGGCTACTGCGCGATCCTCGCCATGCCGAACACCGACCCGATCGTCGACTCCGCGGCGACGCTCGGCGCGCTCGTCGAGACGGCCCGCGCCGAGGCGGTCGTGCCGACCGGGTTCCTCGCCGCGATCACCCGCGGCCAGCAGGGAGCGGAGCTGACCGAGATGGGCGAGCTCGCCGAGACCGGCGCCGTCGCCTTCTCCGACGACGGCGTGCCCGTGGCCTCCGCCGGCCTGATGCGCCGCGCGCTGCAGTACGCGTCGACCACCGACCGGCCGCTCGCGCTCCATTGCGAGGAACCGACGCTGTCGCACGGCGGCCACGTCCACGAAGGACGCGTCGCGGCCGAGCTCGGCTTCGCCGGCTATCCGTCCGTCGCCGAGTCGGTCGCGGTCGAGCGCGACCTCTCGCTCGCCGGCTACGAAGGAGGCCGCGTCCACGTCCTCCACCTCTCGGCGGCCGAGTCGGCCGCCGCGCTGCGGCGCGCCCGCGAGGCCGGCGTCGCGGCGAGCGGCGAGGTTACGCCGCACCACCTCGTGCTCACCGACGACGCGGTGCGCTCGCTCGACCCGAACGTGAAGATGAACCCACCGCTGCGGGCCGAGCAGGACCGGCAGGCGCTGCTCGAGGGCCTGCGCGACGGGACGATCGAGGCGATCGCGACCGACCACGCGCCGCACGCCGCGCACGAGAAGGAGGTGCCGTTCGAGGCCGCGCCGTTCGGCGTCACCGGCCTCGAGACCGCATTCGCGGCGCTCTACACGCATCTCGTCGAGCCAGGGCTGCTGTCGCTCGAGGCGCTGCTGGAGCGGATGTCGGCAGGCCCGGCCCGGATCTTCGGGCTCGACCGGCCACGGGTCGCCGCCGGCGCGCGGGCGAACCTCGTCCTGCTCGACC
Source organism: Gaiellaceae bacterium (assembly GCA_035713675.1). GTDB lineage: Bacteria > Actinomycetota > Thermoleophilia > Gaiellales > Gaiellaceae > Palsa-739. Next base: position 13,912 of record DASSZE010000020.1, read on the forward strand.
TCGAGCACGGCTGGACGGTCGGCGAGCGGCCCTTCCTGTCGCGGTCGGGCAACTCGTGGCTGCTCGGCTCGCCGGTCAGGGGAGCGATCCGGCTGACCCTGGCAGGAGGCTCGGTGGTGCACGAATGAGCGCCTACCTCGCTCTCGCCGACGGGACGGTCTGGCCCGGCGAATCGGTCGGGGCCGACGGCCACGCGGTCGGCGAGGCCGTGTTCACGACGGGCATGTCCGGCTACCAGGAGGCGGTCACCGACCCCAGCTTCGAGGACCAGCTCATCTGCTTCACGGCGCCGATGGTCGGCAACTACGGCGTCTCCGAGGAGCGGAGCGAGTCCGCCCGCACGCACGCTCGCGCCGTCCTGATGCGCGAGGCACGCGGACCGGAGTGGACGGACTGGCTGCAGGAGCGGGGCGTCGTCGCGCTCACGGGCATCGACACGCGCAGCCTCGTCCTCCATCTCCGCGACGCGGGCTCGGCGCCCGGGATCGCGGTCGCTTCCGGCCTTCCGATCGAGGAGGCGATCGAGTTGGCGGCGCAGCAGCCGCCGATGCTCGGTCGTGCGCTCGTCGAGGACGTCTCGACCGTGGAGCCGTACGTCTACTCGGAGGAGGGCCGCGTCCGGATCGGCGTTGTCGACTACGGCGTCAAGAGGTCGGTCCTGCGGCGGCTCGCGAAGGCCGGTGCGGCCGTGACCGTCCACCCGCACGACACGAGTGCGGACGGGCTCGCCGGTTACGACGGCGTCCTCCTCTCGCCGGGGCCGGGCGACCCCGAGCCGCTCGAGGCGCAGACCGAGACGGTGCGCGAGCTGCTCGGCCGCACGCACGTGCTCGGGATCTGCCTCGGCCACCAGCTGATCGCGCGAGCCACGGGCCACGAGACCTACAAGCTCCCGTTCGGCCACCGCGGCGCGAACCATCCGGTGCTCGAGCGGCTGACGGGCCGCGTGCTCGTCACGAGCCAGAACCACGGCTTCGCCGTCAGGCCGAGCGAGGGAGCGGAGGTGTCGCACGTCTCGCTCTACGACGGGACGGTGGAGGGGCTCGACCTGCCGCAGCTGCGCGCGCGCTCGCTCCAGTTCCATCCCGAGGCCGGGCCGGGGCCGCACGACGCGTGGCCGCTGCTCGAGTCCTGGGTCGACGAGGTGGCCCATGCCTAGGCGCACCGACATCGAGTCGATCTGCATCGTCGGCTCCGGCCCGATCGTGATCGGCCAGGCGGCCGAGTTCGACTACGCCGGCTGCCAGGCGCTCAAGGTGCTGCGCGAGGACGGCTTCCGCACGATCGTCGTCAACTCGAACCCGGCGACGATCATGACCGACCCGGGCTTCGCCGACCGGACGTACCTCGAGCCGCTCGACGTCGACTCCGTCGCCGAGGTGCTGCGGATCGAGCGTCCCGACGCGCTGCTGCCGACGATGGGCGGCCAGACCGCGCTCAACCTCGCGCGCGAGCTCGCCAACGCGGGCGTCCTCGACGAGCTCGGGATCGAGCTGATCGGCGCGCGCCTCGACGCGATCGAGCGCGCCGAGGACAGGCTCAAGTTCAAGGAGGCGGTCGAGAGCTGCGGGCTCAAGGTGCCGACGTCGGTGATCGTCACCTCGCTCGACGAGCTCGACGGCGTCGCCGTTCCTGCCGTCGTCCGGCCGGCCTTCACGCTGGGCGGCCACGGCGGCGGCTTCGCGTACACCGAGGAGGAGCTGCGCCGCCAGGTCGAGCGCGGCCTCTCGGAGTCCCCGATCGGCCAGGTGCTCGTCGAGGAGTCGGTGCGCGGCTGGGACGAGTTCGAGCTCGAGGTCGTGCGCGACCGGGTCGACAACGTCGTGATCGTCTGCTCGATCGAGAATCTCGATCCGATGGGCGTCCACACGGGCGACTCGGTGACGGTCGCGCCGCAGATGACGCTGCCCGACGAGGCGTACCAGGAGCTGCGCGACGCGGCCGTTGCGGTCATCCGCGCGGTCGGCGTCGACACGGGCGGCTCGAACATCCAGTTCGCGCGCAGCCGAGAGACGGGGGAGGTGCGCGTGATCGAGATGAACCCGCGCGTCTCCCGCTCCTCCGCGCTCGCGTCGAAGGCGACCGGCTACCCGATCGCGAAGGTCGCGGCGCGGCTCGCGGTCGGTTACACGCTCGACGAGATCCCGAACGACCTGACGGGGACGACGCCCGCGAGCTTCGAGCCGACGCTCGACTACGTCGTCGTCAAGTTCCCGCGCTTCGCCTTCGAGAAGTTCCCGGGCGCCGACCGAACGCTCGGCACGCAGATGAAGTCGGTGGGGGAGACGATGGGCATCGGCCGCACGTTCACCGAGGCGTTTCTCAAGGCCTACCGTTCGCGGGAGCTCGACGCGGGCGCCGCGACGCCCTGGCAGACGCTCGCCGACGTCCCCGAGGACGTGCACCCGTTCTTCCAGCGTGAGCTCGACCGGATCCGCGACGCGCTCGCGGGCATCCGCGACGTCGATTCCCTCCTGGCCGGCGACTGGCTGCGGCTGAAGCGGCTCGGTCTCTCCGACGCCGACATCGCCGCCGCCGCGGGCTGCTCGGAAGCCGACGTGCGCAGGCGCCGCCGCGACTGCGGCGTCCGCCCCTCGTACCGCCGCGTCGACTCGTGCGCGGGCGAGGTCGAGGCGGCCTCCAACTACTACTACTCCACCTGGGGCGAGGCCGACGAGATGCCGCCGACCGGCGCGAAGCCGCGCGTCGTCATCCTCGGCTCCGGCCCGAACCGGATCGGGCAGGGCATCGAGTTCGACTACTGCTGCGTCCACGCGGTCACGACCTATCGCGAGCTCGGCTACGAGGCTGTCATGGTCAACTGCAATCCGGAGACGGTCTCGACCGACTACGACACCTCCGACCGGCTCTACTTCGAGCCCCTCGACGCCGAGTCGGTGCTCGCGATCTGCGAGCGCGAGAAGCCGGACGGCGTCGTGATCCAGTTCGGCGGCCAGACGCCGCTCAAGCTCGCGCGCGCGATCGAGGACGGGGGCTACCGGATCCTGGGGACGCCGTTCGACGCCGTCGATCTCGCCGAGGATCGCGAGCGTTTCGCGGGCCTTCTCCGCGCACACGGGCTGCGCTCGCCCGAGTGGGGGATCGCGGCCTCGCCCGACGAGGCGGTCGAGATCGCGGAGCGGATCGGCTATCCGGTGCTCGTCCGGCCGTCCTACGTCCTGGGCGGCCGCGCGATGCGCGTCTGCTACACCGCCGACGACGTGCGGGAGATGCCGCGCTTCGCGAGCGTCCTCGTGGACCGCTTCGTCGAGCACGCGGTCGAGGTGGACGTCGACGCGCTCTGCGACGGCGTCGACACGTACGTCGCGGCCGTCATGCAGCACGTCGAGGAGGCGGGCGTCCACTCGGGCGACTCGGCCTGCGTCCTGCCGGCGCCGAGCCTGAGCTTCGCACAGACGCAGGAGATCGCTCGCGTCGTCCGGATCCTCGGACGTGCCCTCGGCGCGGTCGGGCTCCTGAACGTCCAGCTCGCGGTCACGGGAGACGGCGAGGTGTACGTGATCGAGGCGAACCCGCGTGCGTCCAGGACCGTCCCGTTCGTGAGCAAGGCGACCGGCGTCGAGCTCGTCGATGCGGCCTGCCGGCTCGCGGTGGGGGCGACGATCTCTGAGCTCGGCCTGCCGCCCGAGCGGCCCCCGCGCCAGTGGAGCGTCAAGGCGGCGGTGCTGCCGTTCGCGCGCTTCCCCGGCAGCGACCCGGTGCTCGGCCCCGAGATGCGCTCGACCGGCGAGGTGATGGCGAGCGCCGCCGACCTCTCGACCGCGCTCGACAAGGCCGAGCGGGCCGCCGGCCGCAGGCTTCCGCGTTCCGGCTCGGTCTTCATCTCCATCCGCGAGCCCGATCACCAACAGGCGGTGCCGATCGCGGCGACGCTCGTCGGCCTCGGGTTCGATCTCTACGCGACCGAGGGCACGGCCGGCACGCTCGCCGCCGCCGGCATCGCGGTCGAGCCGGTTCGGAAGCTCAGCGAGGCGAGGGACGGCGAGCCGACGGTCGTCGACCTGATCCGCCGCGGCCGCTGCGACCTCGTGATCAACACGCCCGAGGGGCGTAACGCGCGCTCCGACGGCTACGCGATCCGCGAAGCGGCGCTCGCGCGTCGGGTGCCGTGTATCACGACGCTCTCGGGTGCGGCCGCGGCCGTGCACGCGATCGCGACGGCGCGGGCGGAGCAGGCCGTCTCTCTCCAGGAGCGGATCGATGCAGAGCTTGGCGTCGCCCAGCAGGCATAGGGTCACCGGCAGCGAGCGCCTGGGGCTCTACACACTGCTGCGGGTCGAGCGCGGGGACATCGACCCGGGCGTCCCGGGCCAGTTCTTCATGCTCGAGGCTCCGGGACGGCTGCTGCCGCGGCCGTTCTCGCTCTGCCTCGCGCCGCCCGGCGAGCTCGCCTTTCTCGTCGATCCGATCGGCCCCGGAACGGAAGCGCTCTGCGCGGTGCAGCCGGGCGAGGAGATCCGCGTGCTCGGCCCGCTCGGGCACGGCTACCGCCTCGACGTCGACCGCCCGCTTCTCGTCGGCGGCGGGATCGGGATCGCACCGCTGCCGTATCTCGCGGAGCGGCTCGGCGGCTCGCCCAATACCGTCGTCGGCTTCCGCAGCGCCGAGCACGCGGAGGCTGCCGCGCTGCTGCCCGGCGCCCAGGTCGTGATCGACCCCGTGCTCGTCACCGAGCTGATCGACCCGGCCATGGACATCCTCGCGTGCGGCCCGGAGCCGATGCTCGAGGCCGTCGCCGCGCTGTGCCCGACCGCCCAGCTCGCGTGGGAAGCCCCGATGGCCTGCGGCTACGGCGCCTGCTACGGCTGCGTGGTCGAGATCGACGGCCACCTGAAGCGCCTCTGCCTCGAGGGTCCGGTGCTCGACGCGTCCCGAATCTCCAAGTGGCTAAGTGTTACTAAGTCGGAAGAGGTGCCCGCGTGAGGATCCTCAACGCGAGCGGCTGCCTCGACGCGCTCGCGGCGCCCGAGGTGGCGCGGCAGCTCGACGCCTTCGTGACGAAGACGGTCACGCCGCTGCCGCGCGAGGGGAACGCGCCGCCGCGGATCGCCGAGACGGCGCACGGGATGCTGAACGCGATCGGGCTCGCGAACCCGGGCCGGGAGCGCTTCCTCGCCGACCATCTGCCGCGCCTCCGCGAGCTCGGAATCCCTCTCTGGGTGAGCGTCGGCGGCTTCTGCGCGGACGACTATGCGGAGACCTGTGCGGCTCTGGCCGAGATCGAGGCGATCGAGCTCAATCTCTCGTGCCCGAACGTCGACGAGGCGGCCGACTCGGCCGCGGAGATCGTCGCCGCCTGCCGCCGTGCCACCGAGCTCCGGCTCTACGCCAAGCTCTCCGCCGCGCACCCGGACGTGGCCGAAGTCGCGCGGGCGGTCGCAGCCGCCGGCGCCGACGGGCTCTCCCTCGTCAACACGCTTCGCGCCGTCGCCCTCGACAAGCACCTGCGCCCGGCGCTCGCGCGCGGCAGCGGTGGCCTGTCCGGCCCCTCGCTGAAGCCGATCGCCCTCCACGCAGTGGGCGTCTGTCACGAGGCGACGGGCCTGCCGATCGTGGGGATGGGCGGGATCCAGTCGGGCCGCGACGCGCTCGAGTTTGCAGCCTGCGGAGCCCGCGACGCGGCGCTCGGAACCGTCCTCTTCGCCGACCCCGGGGCGGCCGGGCGCGTCCGCTCCGAGCTCGCCGCCGCCTGCGCCGAGGTGGGCGTTGCCACGCCTGAAGACGCTGCGAGCCTGTCAAAAAGCCCGGAAACCGAGGAAAAAGTCCCCGCTTGAAGCTCGCGGATGCATTGGTAAGATCGGCCGGCCGTGAGTCCGACCAAGACGCAGGCGCATGCCCCGCTTCGTTCCCTCGACCAGCGGATGGACGCCCTCAAGAGAGCGAACGACGTCCGCGTCAAGCGCGCGAAGCTCAAGAAGGACCTCAAGGACGGCAAGGTCAGGATCGAGACGATCCTCGGTAACCCGCCCGAGTACGTCTCCACGGCGAAGGTGATCGACATCCTCATGGCAGTGCCGAAGTTCGGCCGGGTCAAGGCTGCGAGGTTCCTCAACACCTGCCGGATCAGCCAGTCGAAGACCGTCGGCGGGTTGTCCGACCGGCAGCGCGCCGAGCTGATCGGCCTCTTCAACAGCCGCTAGTGGACGAGCGGCCGCCGACGGTGCTCGTCGTCACGGGACCGTCGGGCGCCGGCAAGGGGACGCTGATTCGCGAGCTCGTCGAACGCGTTCCGGAGATCGAGGTGACCGTCTCCGCCACCACACGCGCGCAGCGGCCCGGGGAGGAGAACGGTCGCGAGTACTGGTTTCTCACCGACGCCGACTTCCTCACACGCGTCGCCCGCGGTGACTTCCTGGAGCACGTCGAGTACGTCTCCGGCCACCGCTACGGGACGCTGCGCTCGGAGCTGGAGCGCATCGCCGCGCACGGCCACCTGCCGCTGCTGGAGCTCGAGACCGAGGGGGCGCTCCGCGTCAAACGCGCGGTCCCGGGCGCAGTCACGATCTTCATCTCCGCACGGGTGGACGAGCTGGAGCGCCGTCTGCGCGAGCGGGCGACGGAGAGCGCGGGCGAGATCGGCGAGCGGATCGCGCTCGCTCGCAAGCAGCTCGAGCAGGCCGGCGAGTTCGACTACGTGATCGAGAACGACGAGCTCGAGCGGGCGGTCGAGGAGCTGACGACGCTGGTGCGCGGGTTTCTGACGCCGGCAGCTACCATGCCGCGGCGATGATCGAACCCCGCGTCGACGACCTGCTGGAGAACGTGGACTCGCGCTACGCCCTCGTGATCGTGGCGGCCAAGCGCGCCCGGCAGATCAACAACTACCACCACCAGCTCGGAGAGGGCACCTTCGGCGACAACCTGCCGCCTCTCGTCGAGAGCCGGTCGAAGAACTACTTGACCATGGCCATGGAGGAAGTCTCCGACGGCATGCTCAAGTACGACTACCCCGCCTAGCGCAGGCCGCCTCCAGGCCCTTCCCGCATCGGGCAGGCATCATTTCGACATGGCCCGAGTCCTGCTCGGCGTGTCCGGAGGCATCGCCGCCTACAAGGCGTGCGAGGTGTGCCGCCTGCTCGTCAAGGAGGGGCACGACGTCGTGCCGCTCGTCACTCCCGGCGCCGAGCGCTTCGTCACCGCCGAGACCTTCCGCGCCCTCGCGCGCAGGCCGCCCGGCGACGACGTCTATCTCCATCTCACCCGCGCCGACCTGCTGGTCGTCGCACCGTGCACGGCCAACACGCTGGCCAAGCTCGCGCACGGGCTCGCCGACAACGTCCTCGCGGAAGCCGCCCTCGCGCACCGCGGGCCCGTCCTCGTCGCTCCGGCGATGAATCCGCGCATGTGGTCGCATCCCGCGACGCGCGCGAACGCCGAAGCGCTCCAGGCCCGGGGAGTCGTCCTTGTCGGACCGGACGAGGGCGAGACGGCCGAGGGAGAGCTCGGCGTCGGGAGGATGGCCGAGCCCGAGGAGATCTTCCGGGCCGCGACGGCGCTCCTCCTCCCAAGTAACAGTGTGTTACAAGGAAAGACAGTGCTCGTTTCGGCCGGGGGCACCCGCGAGCCGCTCGACGCCGTCCGCTACGTCGGAAACCGGTCGTCGGGCCGCATGGGCGTCGCTCTCGCGGCCGAGGCTCGCCGGCGCGGCGCCGAGGTGACGCTTCTCGGCGCGAATCTCGCCGTGTCCGCCCCCGCCGGGGTCGAGCTCGTCGAGACGCCGACGGCGGCCGATCTCGAGCGCGAGGCGCTCGCGCGCGCCACCGAGGCCGACGTCGTCGTCATGGCTGCGGCCGTCGCCGACTACCGCCCGGCACAGGCTCTCGCGGCGAAGCGGCCGAAGGACACGGCGACGTGGACGCTCGAGCTCGAGCCGACGACCGACGTGCTCGCCGCCATCGGCGCAGACCGTCGCGAGGATCGGCTCCTCGTCGGCTTCGCGGCCGAGACGGGCGAGGAGGGGCTCGACCGCGCCCGTGAAAAGCTCGCGCGCAAGGGGGCCGACCTCTTCGTCCTCAACGACGTCTCGCGATCCGACATCGGTTTCGACGCGTACGAGAACGAAGTGACGCTGGTCACGTCAACCGGCGAGCGAACGGTCGCGAAGGCGCCGAAGGACGAGATCGCCGCCGCGATCCTCGACGAGGTCGAGAGGCTGATCGAGGATGGCTGAGCGTGCTCTCGTCCCGTCGCCCAGCGCGCAGATCTCGACGATCGTCGCCAATCTCGGCCGCGTGCTCCACGCGCCGGACGAGACGCTGCGGCTCGTCGTCCTCTGCCTCGTCGCCGAGGGTCACGCGATCGTCGAGGACTTCCCGGGCGTGGGGAAGACGATGCTCGCGAAGGCGCTCGCGCGCTCGCTCGACTGCGACTTCGCCCGCCTGCAGTTCACGCCGGACCTGCTCCCGTCCGATGTAACCGGCGTCAACGTCTTCAACCAGCAGCGAAACGAGTTCGAGTTCCGGCCCGGTCCCGTCTTCGCGAACCTGCTGCTCGTCGACGAGGTCAACCGCGCCTCGCCGAAGACGCAGGCGGCGCTGCTCGAGTGCATGGAGGAGCGCCAGGTCTCGGTCGACGGCGTCACCTACCGACTCGAGCCGCCGTTCATGGTCATGGCGACGCAGAACCCGATCGAGTACGAGGGGACGTATCCGCTGCCCGAGGCGCAGCTCGACCGCTTCACGATGCGGCTCTCACTCGGCTACCCGCCGCTCGTCGAGGAGGCGCGGATGCTCGACGAACAGACCAGCGCGCCGCCGCTCGAGTCGCTGCGCGCGGTGGCCGGCGCCGCCGACGTGCTCCAGCTCGTCGAAGCCGCGCGTGGCGTGTTCGTCGAGGAGAGCGTCGGCCGCTACGTCGTCGCCGTCCTCCGGCAGACGCGCAGCGATCCCCGCGTCTACCTCGGAGCCAGCCCGCGCGCCGGCATCGCGCTGCTGCGGGTGGCCAAGGCGCTGGCGCTCGCGGAGGGACGCGACTACGTCGTCCCGGACGACGTGAAGACCGTCGCCGCGCCCGTTCTTGCGCACCGTCTCATTCTCGCGCCGGAGGCCCGCACCGCCGGCCTCGGCGCGGAGGAGCTCGTCGCGGACGCACTCACGCGGACCCCGGTCCCGGTCTGATGCTCAGCGCACGGGGCCGCGCGGTATTGGCTCTCGGCGCCTTCTGCTGGTTCGCGGCCGTCTTCTTCGGCTCGCTCGCGCTGTATCCGGTGGCTGCGGGCCTCGTCCTCGCGGTGCCGCTCGCGCTCGCGTGGGTGCGGGTGTCCACGCGGAAGCCGGAGGTGCGGCGGCGCTGGTCGCGCGAGGATCTCGCCGAGGGGGACGACGTGACCGTGGAGCTCGGGGTCTCCCGGGACTCCCGTGCGCCGCTGCCGGACGCCGTCGCGCACGAGCGAATCGGAAGGCTCGGCGAGCGGGAGGTCGAGCTGCGCCGCCGCGGGCGAGGCGGCTATGCGGGCTCCTACCGGCTCGCGCGCGTGCCGCGCGGACGCCACCGCTTCGAGCCGGTGCGGCTCGCGGTCGCGGACCCCTTCGGGCTGGCCGAGGCGACGCTGACGGTGGAGGAACAGCAGGCGCTCGTCGTCTACCCGCGGCTCGTCGAGCTCGGCGGGCTGTTCTTCGACGGCGGCGCCGGCCCGAACGACGGCCACCGGCTCCTGCTGCGCCGCCCCGTCGGCTTCGAGCTCCACAGCGTGCGCGAGTACCAGCAGGGCGAGTCGCTGCGGCGCGTCCACTGGCCCTCCACCGCCCATCGCGGGGCGCTGATGGTGAAGGAGCTCGAGGACGCGCCGCGCGACGAGGTCGCTGTGCTGCTCGACGGCGACGCCGCCGGAGTCGCCGGCACCGCGCCGGACTCGTCCTTCGACGCCACCGTCCGGGCTGCGGGCTCGATCCTGCTCGCTCAGGTCCGGCGCGGCCGCCGCTCGATCCTCGCTCTCAACACGGCGGGCCGGGAGACGCAGGCCGTGACCGCAGACGGGCCGGAGTGGCAGCGCGCGCTCGAGCTGCTCGCCGCCGCGGAACCGGATGCACGCACGCCCGCCGCGGCGCTGCTCGACTCGGGTGTCGGCCCGGCGGCGCGCTCGCTAGAGCTCGTCGTGGTGACCTCCCGGATCGAGCCGGCCCTCGTCAGCAGGCTGCTCGAGCGCGCGCTCACCCGGCGCCCGGTCGCCCTCGTCCACGTCGACGCAGCGAGCTTCGCGGGCGGTCCGCGGCGGGCGGAGCCGGGCCTGTTGCGGCTGCAGGCGGCCGGGGTTCCCGTCGCCGTCGTGCGGCAGGGGGACGACCTGGCGGAGGCGCTGAAGGGCGCGCGCGCGACCGAGGTCGCACATGCGTAGCGCCGGCCGGAGGGTCGCGGTCTCGACGCCGGCGCTGGTGGTCGTCGCCGCGGCCTGGCTGCGCCTCGAGAGCCCGACTGCGCCGTTGTGGCGCCCGGTCGTTCTCGTCGCGCTCGCACTGGCGGCGGCAGCGCCGCCGCGTCGCTCCCTGCGGCTCGTCGCCGCAGTGGTCGCCGCGGTCGCGGCGGCACGGGTCGTCCTCGGCGTGAGCCTGATCCCGGGGCTCGGCACTGCGCACGGCGCCTCCATCCTGGGGACGCGGTTCGACGACGGCGTCTCCGACTTCTACAGCACGCACCTTCCGTTCGATCCGCGCGTCCATGCGGCGATGGCCGATCTCGTGCTCGCCGGCATCTTCGCGTTCGCGCTCGTCGCGGCCCTGCTGGCCGCCGAGCGGAGGCCCGTCGCCGCGGCGGTCGTCGTCCTCCTCGGAGCGGGCTGGCCGGCGACGCTGCTCGGGCCGTCGCACGGCCTCGCGGTGGGCGCCGCGATCCTCGCCGCCGCGCTCGTGATGCTCGCCGGGCTCGGCTCGCGGCGCGTCCCGGCTCTCGCGGTCCCGGCCGTCGCCGTCGTCGCAGCGGGAGCCCTGGCGGTGGGGTCGGCAACGGCCGCGAGGCGCGGGCTCGTCCACTGGCAGACGTGGAACCCCGCGAACGTCGCGACCGGCCCGGTCGGCCTCGGCTTCGTCTGGGATGCGCAGTACGGCGGGCTCAGGTGGCGCGCGCAGCCGACGGTCGTGCTCGAGGTCCAGTCCGCGCAGCGGCCGACGTATCT
>DASSZE010000021.1:0-26958 GCA_035713675.1 Gaiellaceae bacterium
CACGGGCAGACCGGCCTCTCGACCGCCTTCGACATGCCGACGCTGATGGGCTACGACTCCGACCATCCGCGCTCGCTCGGCGAGGTCGGGCGCGAGGGCGTGGCGATCGACTCGCTCGCCGACATGGAGACGCTCTTCGACGGCATCCCGCTCGGCGAGGTCTCGACCTCGATGACGATCAACGGCCCGGCCGCGATGCTGCTCGCCTTCTACGCCTGCGTCGGCGAGGAGCAGGACGTGCCGCTCGAACGGCTGCGCGGCACCGTCCAGACGGACATCCTCAAGGAGTACATCGCGCAGAAGGAGTGGATCTTCCCGCCCGAGCCGTCGATGCGGCTCGTCGTGGACATGGTCGAGTGGTGCTCCGAGCGGCTGCCGCTCATGCACCCGGTCTCGATCTCGGGCTATCACATCCGCGAGGCAGGCTCGAACGCGGCGCAGGAGCTCGCCTTCACGCTCTCCAACGGCTTCGCGCTCGTGGAGGCGTGTCTCGAGCGCGGGCTCGACGTCGACTCCTTCGCGCCGCGGCTCTCCTTCTTCTTCAACGCGCACCTCGACTTCTTCGAGGAGATCGCGAAGTACCGCGCGGCCCGGCGGATCTGGGCGCGGCAGATGCGCGAGCGCTACGGCGCGCGCGAGCCGCGCTCGTGGCTGATGCGCTTCCACACGCAGACCGCCGGCGTCTCGCTGACGGCGCAGCAGCCGGAGGTGAACCTGATCCGGACCGCGATCGAGGCGCTCGCCGCGGTGCTCGGCGGGACGCAGTCGCTGCACACGAACTCCTTCGACGAGGCGCTCGCGCTGCCGACGGAGCATGCGGTGCGGCTGGCGCTGCGGACACAGCAGGTGATCGCGCACGAGACGGGCGTCGTGAACACGATCGATCCGCTCGGCGGCTCCTACTACCTCGAGCAGCTCACGAACGAGCTCGAGCGGCAGGCGTACGACTACTTCGAGCGGATCGAGGAGCTCGGCGGCGTGATCCCGGCGATCGAGCAGAACTTCCAGCAGCGCGAGATCGCGGAGGCGAGCTTCCGCTACCAGTCCGAGGTAGAGCGCGGCGAGCGCGTCGTCGTCGGCGTCAACCGCTACGAGGTCGAGGAGGAGCAGCCCGTCGAGATCCTCCGCATCGACCCGGCCCTCGAGCGGAAGCAGGTCGAGCGCGTGCAGGCGGTGCGTGCGTCGCGCGACTCGGCCGGGGCGGAGGCGGCGGTCGCGCGGCTGAAGGACGACGCCGAGCACGCCGACCGCAACCTCATGGAGCCGATCATGGCCGCCTCGCGTGCATACGTGACGATGGGCGAGATGTGCGACGCGCTGCGCGAGGTGTGGGGCACCTGGCGCGAGACGCCTGTCTTCTAGAACGCTAGGCTCCGGGCGTGGCTGGGAAGATCCGCGTCGTCGTCGCGAAGCCGGGCCTCGACGGGCACGATCGCGGCGCCAAGATCATCGCCCGCGCGCTTCGCGATGCCGGGATGGAGGTCATCTACACCGGCCTCCACCAGACGCCCGAGCAGATCGTCGAGACGGCCATCCAGGAGGACGCGGACGCGGTCGGCATCTCGATCCTCTCCGGCGCGCACATGACGCTCGTGCCGCGCATCCTCGAGTTGCTGCGCGAGAACGGCATTGAGGACGTCGTCGTCGTGGTCGGCGGCACCATCCCCGAGGACGACGCCGACGAACTGCGCAGGCTCGGCGTCGCAGGCGTGTTCGGGCCGGGCGCGCCGACCACCGAGATCGTCGACTTCATCCGCGGCGCGGTTCCTGCGTGACGGTCGTCGTCGAGCGTCACGACGAAGCGGTCGCCGTCGTCACGATCGACCGGCAGGACGCTCTCAACGCGCTCGACGTCGAGACGCTGACGGAGCTCCGCGACCGGCTCGTCGAGCTCGGCGGGGACGAGTCCGCGCGCGTCGTCGTCCTCACGGGCGCGGGCGACCGAGCGTTCGTCGCCGGCGCCGACATCAAGTACATGGCCGGACTCGGCGCGGACGAGGCGAAGCAGTGGGGAGCCCTCGGCCACGAGGCGGCGCGGCTGCTCGAGGAGATGCCGAAGCCGACGCTCGCGGCGATCAACGGCTTCGCGCTCGGCGGCGGCTGCGAGCTCGCGCTCGGCTGTGACCTCCGTTACGCCTCGGGCAACGCGCGGCTCGGCCAGCCCGAGATCGACCTCGGCATCGTCCCGGGCTGGGGCGGGACGCAGCGGCTCGCGCGCATCTGCGGCCTCGGCGTCGCGAAGGATCTGATCCTCACCGGCCGCCAGGTCGACGCCGAGGAAGCGCTCCGCATCGGGCTGGTCAACGCGATCGCAGACCCGGTGCTCGAGCACGCGCTCGAAGTGGCCGGGAAGCTCGCTGCCAAGAGCCCGGGCGCGCTGCGCGTCGCGAAGCGCCTGCTCAACCTCGCGCCCGGCGCGCTCGAGCGCGAGGCCGAGGAGTTCGGCGACCTGTTCGGCACCGAGGACGCCAAGGAAGGCCTCGCCGCCTTCGCCGAAAAGCGCGCACCCCGCTTCGTCGGAAGGTAAAGCACAGGAGGATTCGAGGCCGGGGGCGCGTAGTCGGGGACCCCATGCGCCTGCGCATCCTCGTCATCGCCCTCGCGGCGGCCGCCACGCTGGCGGCACCGACGTCGGCACTCGCCTCGGGCCGGAACGCGCAGACCGCGGGCCTCCAGGTCGCGCTGCGCGCGCAGGGCCTCTACCGCGGGACGATCGACGCGATTGCGGGCCCCGGGACGGTCGCCGCGGTCCGCAAGTTCCAGCGCACGCACGGACTTCGCATCACGGGGATCGCCGACGCGCGCACCCGCCGCGCCCTCGGCCCGCTCGGCCGGCCGCTCTTCGGCGCCCGCACGCTTCGCCGCGGCGACTTCGGCTGGGACGTCGCGGTGCTCCAGTTCCTGCTCGTCCGAGAGGGGATCAACGTCCCGATCAACGCGTACTACGACGGCCCGACGCTGCACGGCGTCCGGGTGCTGCAGCACCGGATGCATCTGCGCCGTGACGGCGTCGTCGGCCCACACACGCTGAGCGTCGTCGTCCGCGGCCAGTCCGTTCCGCTGGCGCACGGAGTCCCGGTCGTCGCCGTGCACCACCCGCGCTCGCACCGGACGGCTCTCCGGATCCACGTCGTCCGCGCCGGCGAATCGCTCTCGTCGATCGCGCGCCGCTACCGCACCACGGTGGCGAAGCTCGCGCGGCTCAATCACCTGAATCCGGCGAGCTATCTCCTGATCGGGACGAAGCTCCGGGTCCCCGCCGGCTCCCGGCCGCCCGAGGTGAGAACCCAGCCGGCCGCCTTCCGCACCATGAGCGTCGATTCCGTCCGCTCGCTCCTCGACTACTGGGCCGCGCACTACGGGGTCGACATCCATCTCGTGCGCGCACTGGCCTGGATGGAGTCCGGCTACAACAACCATCTCGTGTCCTCGGTCGGGGCGCGCGGGATCATGCAGCTCCTGCCGAGCACGTTCCGCTTCGCGGAGACCGTCCTGATCGGACACCGGGTGACCCACAACGCGAACGGCAACGTCCGCGCGGGCGTCGCGTACATCGCGCACCTGCTGCACGACTTCCACGGCAACCGGAGGCTCGCGCTTGCCGGCTGGTACCAGGGCGAGCGGGCGGTGCGGAAGCACGGCCTCTACAAGGTGAGCAAGACCTTCGTCGCGAACGTGCTCGCGCTCGCCGCGCGCATGTGAATCAGCGCCCCGGCGCACGGCACTAGAGTCTCGCCCGGGATGAGGATCGCCGTCTGCGTCAAGCACGTGCCCGAAGGGCCGAGCACGATCGACTCGTCGACGACGCGGCTCGACCGCTCCGGCGAGGGTGCCCTCAACCACTTCGACGCGAACGCGGTCGAGGAGGCGTTGCGGCTCAAGGGCGACTCCGACACCGAGGTCGTCGTCGTCTCGCTCGGGCCACGGCAGGCGCTCGACTCGCTGCGCAAGGCGCTCGCGATGGGTGCCGACCGTGCGGTGCTCGTCTCGGACGACGCGGCCGCAGGCTCGGACCTCGTCGCGACGAGCCGGCTGCTCGCCGCAGCGCTCGAGCGGGAGGCGGCAGACCTCGTGCTCTTCGGCCAGCAGGCGTCCGACGCCGACGGCGCCGTCCTCTGGGCGGCGGTGGCCGAGCGGCTCGGCCGGCCCGTCGTCTCGCAGGCGATGGAGCTCGCGGTCGACGGCGGCTCCCTCCGCGTGAAGCGCCAGACGGAGTTCGGCTACGACACGCTCGAGGCGTCGCTGCCGGCCGTCGTCGCGGTGAGCGACGCGATCAACGAGCCGCGCTATCCGTCCCTCAAGGGGATCATGGGCGCGAAGAAGAAACAGCAGGACGTCGTCTCGCTCGCCGACCTCGGCGTCGACGCCGGCGAGGCAGGCGAGGCAGGCTCGAAGACGACCGTCCTCGCCCTCGGCGCTCCGCCCGCACGCGGCGATGCGCGCAAGATCGAGGACGACGGCAACGCCGCCCAGACGATCGTGGACTTCCTCGCGGAGAAGCGCCTCGTATGAAGACCGGTAGCAGCCACGATCACGACTCTGTGACGAGATCCGCCGGATGGCTGCGTCGCCGGCAACTCCGGCGTCACGCTTTTGTGACGGTGCCTGCTACCGGCCGGGGGCTCGTCTGATGGCGATGCTCGTCTTCCTCGAGCAGCACGGGAACGAGCTCCAGAGGGGTTCGCTCGGCGTCCTCGCCAAGGCGGCCTCGCTCGGCGACGGGGACGTCGGCGCCGTGATCGCGGGCGAGGGCGCGCGCTCGCTCGCCGGCGAGGCGGGGAAGTTCGGCGCGGCGAAGGTCTGGGCCTGCGAGGACGCGGAGGTCGCGCAACCGCTGCCGCAGCCGCGCGTCGACGTCCTTGCGCACGTGGTCGAGGAGGGCGGCTACGACACGGTGCTCTTCGCGAACTCGGTCCTCGCCGCCGACGTCGCCGCGGGACTTGCCGCCCGGCTGGGCGCGGGGCTCAACTGGGATCTCGCCGACCTCGAGCTTCGCGACGGCGAGCTGATCGGCAAGCGGCCCGCGTTGCAGGACTCGGTCTACGTCGACGTCGGCTGGAGCGGCACGCCGCGGCTCGCGCTCTTCCGCGCCGGCTCCTTCGACGCCACGCCGAGCGGCGGCGGCGAGCCGGAAATCGCGGACGTTTCGCCTGCCTACAAGGACTATTCGACTGCCGTTGAGCTCGTTTCCCAGGACGCCGCGGAGTCGGGCGGCGGCCCGTCGATCGAGGACGCCGACGTGATCGTGGCCGGCGGCCGCGGGCTCGGCTCTCCCGACAACTTCACCCTCGCGGAGGAGCTTGCGGAGGCGCTCGGCGGCGCGGTCGGCGCGACGCGCGCGGTCGTGGACGCCGGCTGGTATCCGTACTCGGCGCAGATCGGCCAGACCGGCAAGACCGTCTCGCCGAAGCTGTACGTCGCGCTCGGCATCTCCGGCGCGATCCAGCACAAGGTCGGCATGCAGAGCTCCGGCACGATCGTCGCGATCAACAAGGATCCGAACGCGCCGATCTTCGAGTTCAGCGACCTCGGCGTCGTCGGGGACGTGCACGAGATCGTGCCCAAGCTGACCGAGCTCGTCCGCGCCCGCAGGGGATGAGCCGCCCCGGATGAGCCGGCCCAGCAACTTCCCGCCGCCTTTCTCGACGGCCGACTACGTCGCCGAGCCGACCGACCCGGCGGACGAGCGGATCGAGGTCGGCGTGCTGATCGTCGGCGCCGGCCCGGCGGGGCTCGCGTGCGCCATCCGGCTCGGCCAGCTGATCGAGGAGAGCCCCGAGATCGCGGAACGGCTCGGCGACGTCCCGGTCGCGGTGCTCGAGAAGGGCAAGCAGCCCGGCTCGCACCTCCTCTCCGGGGCGGTCGTGAACCCGCGCGCCCTGCGCCGCCTGTTCGGCAACCGCCTGCGGATGGAGGACTTGCCCTCGTTCGGCGAGGTGCCGGGCGAGTCCGTCTACCTCCTGACCCGCCGCGCCGCGCTGCCCCTCCCGCCGCCGCCGCCGATGCGGAACCACGGCAACTGGATCTTCTCCCTCTCGCAGCTGGGTCGCTTCCTCGGCGAGCGCGCGGAGGAGGGCGGGGCGATGATCCTGCCCGCGACGGCGGCGCAGAAGCTGCTCGTCTCGCACGGCCGCGTCGTCGGGGTGCGCACCGGGGACAAGGGCCGCAACCGCGACGGCGGCGAGCTCGGCAACTTCGAGGCAGGCTCCGACCTCGTCGCGAAGGTGACGGTGCTGGCGGAAGGGACGCAGGGCCACCTCACCGGCGTCGCGCTCGACCGCTTCGCCCTGCGCGGCGCGGACCCGCAGGTGTGGGAGCTCGGCGTGAAAGAGGTCTGGAGGGTCGCGAAACCTCTCAATCGGGTCATCCACACGATGGGCTGGCCGCTGCGCACCAACAAGAAGTACCGCGAGTTCGGTGGCTCGTTCATCTACCCGCTGGGCGAGGACATGGTGACGATCGGGCTCGTCGTCGGGCTCGACTACCGGGACGCCTCGCTGTCGGTGCACGACCTGCTGCAGGAGCTCAAGACGCACCCGAAGATCCGCAAGATCCTCGAGGGCGGCGAGCGGCTGGAGTGGGGGGCGAAGACGATCCCGAGCGGCGGCTTCAACTCGCTGCCGCGCAGGCTCCACGCGCCGGGCCTGCTGCTCTGCGGCGACGGCGCGGGCATGGTCAACATCCCGCGCCTCAAGGGCGTCCACTACGCGATCGAGTCGGGCAGGCTCGCGGCCGAGGCCGCGTTCCGCGCGCTCCAGCGCGGCGAGACGCCGTCGAGCGGGCTCGCGTCCTACGACGCCGCCGTACGGGACAGCTTCATCTGGCGCGACCTGTACGAGGTGCGGAACATGCGCCAGGTCTTCGGCCGCGGCTTCTACGTCGGCGGCGCCCTCGCGAGCGCGATGACGGTCTCGAAGGGCCGTATCGAGCTGGGGAAGATGCGCGCCGAGCCGGACGCCGACCAGCCGCTCCTCGACGGCAACGTGAGCTACCCGGCGCACGACGGCAAGCTGACCTTCGACAAGCTCTCCTCGGTCTTCGCCTCCGGGAACAAGACCCGCGACGACCAGCCGAACCACATCAAGATCGAGCGGCGGGTGCCGCGCGAGGTCGCCGAGCTCTGGGCGCACATGTGCCCGGCGCAGGTCTACGAGGTCGGCGCGGAGGAAGCTGATGGCACCGTCCGGGTCGAGCTCGCGCCCTCCAACTGCATCCAGTGCGGCGCGATCACCGCGAAGGGTGGGCGGCTCACGCCTCCGGAAGGCGGCTCCGGGCCGGAATACAGCAAGACCTGATTTACCGCCCCTTTACCTCGAATCGCTGGAGAGACAGGACAATGCGACTCATGCGGAGCAGGCGTCGCTTCCTCCTCGCCGGCGTTGTCGCCGCGCTCGGCGTGGCCCTGTGGCTCGCGCCGGCCGGTCTCGCTCTGCGCACCGCAGTCGTCAAGCAGGTCTTTGGCGGCAAGCTCGTGCGCCTCGAGGTGATCGAGAAGAGGCCCGTCCTCGGCAGCACCGACTGGCGGATCGACCACGGCGTGATCACTGCCCTGAGCCCGACGCAGCTCACGCTGCGGGAGTCCGACGGCCGGGTCCAGCCCATTCCTCTCTCCACGACGACCCGGGTCATCCGCTCCGGACGGAATTCCTCGCTCGACAGGCTCCGGCCGCACCAGAGCGCGCTCGTCACCTGGCAGGCCAACGGAGCCGCGCAGGCCGTCGTCGTCGATCCGGTTCCGGCCTGGTTCCGCAAGGGCGTCGTGGCGCAGCTCTTCGGCCCGAAGCTCGTGCGGCTCGAGACGATCGAGAGGAAGCCCGTCGCCGGCAGCACCGACTGGCACGTCGACCGCGGCGTGATCACGACGGTGTCGCCGACGCAGGTCACTCTGCGCGAGGCCGACGGCCGCATCCAGGCGATCCCGCTCGCCGGCACGACCGAGGTCTTTCGCCACGGGCGCGTCCTCTCTCCCGACCTCCTTGCACAGCGCTGGCGCGTGGTCGTGACCTGGCCGGCGAGTGGGGCGGCCCAATCGGTCGATGTCGAGTTGGCCCCGCCGCCTCGCCACGGCCGCCGGTGAGGTCGGTCCCACGCTCCGGAGCCACACCTATCCTGGGGCCGTGACCGCCAGGGCAACGGGAGGCGCCCTTCTCCTCGTGGAGGACGACGACTCGATCGGTCGCCTGGTCAAGCAGTACCTCGAGCAACAGGACGGCTGGCGCGTCGTGTGGCGGCGCAGCGGCGAGGAGGCGCTCGACGAGCTGCGCGGCCATCCGGTCCGGCTCGTCGTGCTCGACATCGGGCTCCCCGGGATCGACGGGTTCGAGGTCTGCCGCCGGATCAGGGCGGGGTCGAAGGTGCCGATCGTGATGCTCACGGCCCGCGACGAGGAGCCCGACCGGGTCGCCGGTCTCGAGCTCGGCGCGGACGACTACGTCTCGAAGCCGTTCTCGCCCCGCGAGCTCTCGGCCAGGATCAAGGCGATCCTGCGGCGCGCCGAGCGCGCCACGGAGGACGAGGTGCTCACCGCGCGGGAGGTCGTGCTGCGGCGCGACTCGCGCGAGGTGACGGTCGCCGGCGCCGAGGTCGAGCTGACGACGAAGGAGTTCGACCTCCTGGCGTGCTTCCTCGAGCATCCCGGCATCGTGCTCTCCCGTGAGCGCCTCCTCGACCTCGTCTGGGGCATGACCTATCCCGGCGGCACACGCACGGTCGACGTGCACGTCGCGCAGCTGCGACGGAAGCTCGGGGATCCCGACGGGATCCGGACGGTGCGCGGCGCCGGCTACAAGCTCGTCGCGGCCTAGATGTTCGGGAGCGGCCTCCGCGCTCGGCTGTTCCAGGCGATCGGGGTCGTCGTTCTCATCTGCGTCGCGCTCACGATCGGCCTCGGGATCGTCCTCACCCGCCGCGCGGTGGAGAAGGCGACGCTGCGGGACCTCGCCCACCAGGTCGATCTGATCTACGCGTTCCAGGGGATCCACGGCGCGAGCTCGCTGCCGGCCCTGCCGAAGGGGCAGCACGAGTCGCTGGTGACCGACCCCCGGATCCTGTCTCCGTCGGCGCGGCGGCACCTGGCCGAGGGCGTGCAGGGGACGGTCACCTACAAGGGCCAGACCGACTACTACGCCGCCCGGCTCGGCAATCCGGGAACCCTCATCCTCCTGCGGCCGCGCAGCACCGAGAGCTCGCTGCTCTCGCCGTACGTCTGGGGGCTCCTGATCGCGGCCGCCGCGGGCGGGCTGCTCGCCGCGCTCGCCGCCTTCCTGCTCGCGCGGCGCATCTCCCGGCCCGTCGACCGCATCGCCGCCGCCGCCAGGACGCTCACACGGGGCACCCACCCGGAGCCGGTGCCCGTCGAGGGCGCGACCGAGATCGCGACGCTCGCCGTCGCGTTCAACGACCTCGCGGCCCAGCTGCGCCGGGCGCAGGAGGCGGAGCGGAACTTCCTCCTCTCGGTGAGCCACGAGCTGAAGACGCCGCTCACCGCGATCCGCGGCTACGCCGAGGCGGTCCAGGACGGTGCGTTCGATCCCCAGGCGGCCGCGGCGACCGTGGCGTCCGAGGCGCGGCGCCTCGAGCGGCTCGTCCACGACCTGCTCGACCTCGCGCGGATGCACCGCACCGACTTCAGCGTCCACAACGGCGAGATCGACCTCGCCGAGGTCGCGGAGGACGCCGTCCGCCGCTACCAGCCGCAGGCCGAGAGCTTCGGCGTCGCGCTGTACGCGGCCGGCGACACGCGCGCTCCGGCCGTCGGCGACGCGGACCGCGTCCTCCAGGTGGCGTCGAACCTCGTGGAGAACGCGCTGCGGCTGACCCCGCCGGGCGGCGAGGTGCGCGTCGTCGCGGCCCCGGGCATCCTGCGGGTCGAGGACACGGGGCCGGGGCTCGCCGAGACCGACACCGAGCACGCGTTCGAGCGCTTCTATCTCTATGAGCGCTACGGCCGGGAGCGCCCGGTCGGGACGGGTCTCGGGCTCGCGATCGTGAAGGAGTTGACGCTGGCGATGGGCGGCAGCGTCGACGTCGAGAGCCGCCCCGGCAGGCTCACCGTCTTCACCGTGCGGCTGCGCGTTCCGGTCGCTGCGCGTGAGACGCTGCCTGCGTGACCGTCTCCCGCGAGGACGTCGAACAGGCCCGCGCGACGCTCAAGGGCCAGATCGTGCGCACGCCGACGCTCTTCTCCGACGCGCTCGGCGTCTCGCTCAAGGCCGAGTTGCTCCAGAAGACCGGCTCGTTCAAGGCCCGCGGCGCGCTCAACCGCCTCGCCGCGCTCACGCCGGAGGAGCGGGAGCGGGGCGTCGTCACCTGGTCGGCCGGAAACCACGCGCAGGCGGTGGCCTGGGCGGCCGCGGAGGCCGGCGTCGACTGCCTCGTCCAGATGTGGCAGACCGCGAGCCCGTTCAAGGTCGAGGCGGCGCGCTCGTACGGCGCCTCGGTCGACACATCCGCTCCCGACCCGGCCGTTGCCTACGAACGCACGGTCGAGTGTGTGGAGCGGGAGGGCCGCATCTTCGTCCATCCGCACAGCGATCCGCTCGTCGTCGCGGGCCACGGGACGCTCGCGTTCGAGCTGCTCGAGGACGTGCCGGAGCTCGACACCGTCGTCGTCGGGGTCGGCGGCGGCGGCCTCGTCTCCGGCATCGTCACGGCGCTCGACGGTCGCGCTCGCGTGGTCGCGGTCGAGCCGGAGCGCTCGCCGGCCCTCAGCGCCGGGCTCGAGGCGGGCGAGCCGGTACGGGTCGGCACGGACACGATCGCCGACGGGCTGGCGCCGCCGTTCGCCGGTGAGCTGCCGCTCCAGATCTGCCGCGGACGTATCGATACCGTCCTCGTGAGCGAGCAGGAGATCGCCGCCGGGATGCGTTTCCTCTATGCGAGTGCCAAGCTCGCGTGCGAGCCGGCGGGCGCCGCGGCGGCCGGAGCCGTCCTCGCGGGGAAGGTCGAGCGGGGCTCCGGAATGGCCGTGATCGTCTCGGGCGGCAACGTGGAGCCGAAACAGGCCGCTGCTATCTTGAGTGGGCAATGAAAGCCGACATCCATCCCGAGTACGTCGTCGCCACCGTGACGTGCTCCTGTGGGAACACGTTCCAGACGCGCTCCACGCAGCCCGAGCTGCACGTCGAGATCTGCTCGCAGTGCCACCCGTTCTACACCGGCAAGCAGAAGCTCATGGACACGGGCGGCCGGGTCGAGCGCTTCCAGCGCCGCCTCGAGCGCGCCGGCGGCAAAGCGCAGCGCGGCTAGCGCAGGCTTCCATGGGCAACGTCGGCGGTCAGGCGGTCCTCGAGGGCGTGATGATGCGAGGGCCCGGCAACTGGGCCGTCGCAGTACGCAAGCCGTCCGGCGAGATCGCGCAGGTCTCGCGGCCGATCGAGTCGCCGATGGCGCGCCACCTCGCGTTCCGGCTGCCCGTCGTGCGGGGCGTGATCGCACTCGGCGAGTCGCTCGCCATCGGCTTCCGCGCGCTCGCCATCTCGGCGAACTACGCGCAGCAGCAGGAGGGCGAGGAGGGTGAGGGCGAGGTCGACACCGAGCTCTCGCGCGGGGCGCTCATCTTCGCGTTCGCAATCGCGATCGGCTTCGCGATCATGGTCTTCAAGGTCGGCCCGGCGCTGCTCGCCGACCTGCTCCCGATCTCGAACGGCACCTGGTTCGTCGTCGTCGAGGGGCTGATCCGCGTCTCGGTCTTCGTCGCCTACCTCGCGCTCATTTCGCTCCTGCCCGACCTGCGCCGTGTCTTCCAGTACCACGCGGCCGAGCACAAGGCGATCAACGCCTACGAGGCGGGCGAGCCGCTCGAGCCGGAGGTCGCGCAGCGGTACTCGCTCATCCACCCGCGCTGCGGCACGGCGTTCCTGCTCTGGGTCATGGTGCTCGCGGTGTTCGTGTTCGCCTTCTTCGGGCGGCCCGTCTGGTACTGGCTGATCGCGACGCGGATCCTGCTCCTGCCGGTGATTGCGGGCCTGGCCTACGAGCTGATCCGCTTCGCGGGGAAGCACCAGGGGAACCGCGTGCTGATGACGCTGCTCGCGCCGGGCCTCTGGCTGCAGCGGCTCACGACGCGCGAGCCGACCCTCGACCAGCTCGAAGTGTCGATCCGGGCGTTGCGCGAGGTGCTCGACCTCGAGGGCGCGGGCACTCCCGACGCGCAGCGCGTGGAGGTGATGGCGTAGTGGCGACCGACCGGCGCGCCGAGGTGCGGTGGCAGGGCAGCCTGCTGGACGGCTCCGGGACGATCGTCTCGACGACGACCGGGGCGATCGGCGAGCAAGCCGTGAGCTGGGCCGCGCGGTCTACCGACGAGACCGGCGGCGTGACGAGCCCGGAGGAGCTGATCGCCGCCGCGCACGCGGCCTGCTTCTCGATGGCGCTCGCGAGCGGTCTGTCGAAAGAGGGCCACGAGCCGCAGGAGCTGCGCACCTCCGCAACGGTGACCTTCCAGCCCGGCGAGGGCATCACGCGGATCGCGCTCACCGTCGACGGAAGCGTCCCCGGCCTCGACGAGGAGGCCTTCCGCGCGGCCGCGGAGACGGCGAAGGAGAACTGCCCCGTCTCCCGGGCCCTGGCCGCCGTGCCGGAGATCAGCCTGGAGGCGCGGTTAACCTGACCGTCGCGATGGCGACGACGGACTTCGACAACCTCGTCTCGGAGCTCCGGCGCAACTACGAGGAGCTGCAGAGCCGGATGGCCGACCCGGCCGTCTACAACGACCACCGCGAGGCGGCGGACGTCGGCCGGCGCCTGAAGGAGCTCGAGCAGCCGTACAAGCTCGCGCAGCAATGGGAAGCCGCGCGGGAGGACCTCGACGCGGCGCGCGGCGACCCCGACCTGCGGGAGCTCGTCCCCGAGCTCGAGTCGCGCACGACGCAGCTGCAGGAGGAGCTGCGGCTCGCGCTCGTTCCCACCGACCCGAACGACCGCAAGGACGTGATCGTCGAGGTGCGCCAGGGGGTCGGCGGCGACGAGGCAGCGCTCTGGGCGAGCGACATCTACCGGATGCTCGCGCGCTACGCCGAGCGGCGCGGCTTCAAGATCGAGGAGCTCGAGGCGAGCCCGAACGACGGCGGTGGCTACAAGGAGGTCACCTTCGCCGTCAAGGGCGACGGCGCCTACTCCGTCTTCAAGTGGGAGGGCGGCACGCACCGGGTGCAGCGCGTGCCCGAGACCGAGAGCGCCGGTCGCATCCACACCTCCACCTCGACCGTCGCCGTCATGCCCGAGGCGGAAGAGGTCGAGGTCGAGATCGACCCGAACGACCTCAAGATCGACGTCTACCGCTCGACCGGCCCCGGCGGGCAGTCCGTGAACACGACAGACTCGGCGGTGCGCATCACGCATCTTCCGACGGGCGTCGTCGTCTCGATGCAGGACGAGAAGTCGCAGCTCCAGAACCGGGAGAAGGCGATGCGCGTGCTGCGCGCGCGCCTCTACGAGCGCAAGCTGGCGGAGCAGCGCGAGGAGCTCGACGCCACCCGCCGCTCGCAGATCGGATCCGGCGAGCGGGCCGAGAAGATCCGCACCTACAACTTCCCCGAGAACCGGCTCACCGACCATCGCGTCAAGCTGACCGTCCACCAGCTCGACCGGATCCTGCAGGGCGAGCTCGACGAGTTCACCGAGGCGCTGGCGACCGACGAGCGCCACCGCGCGTTGGGGGAGTGACCGCCCGGGAAGCGGTCGCCGAGGCGGAGCGCAGGCTCGCCGCGGCCGGCGTCGAGACGCCGCGCGTCGATGCCGAGTGGCTCGTCGCGCACCTCGTGGGAACGACGCGGTCGGGTCTGGCTGGGCGACTGGACGAGGAAGTCGACGGGCTCGAGCCGCTGCTCGTCCGGCGCGAGGCGCGCGAGCCGCTCGCCTACGTCCTCGGCGAGTGGGGCTTCCGGCGGCTGACCCTGAAGACCGACGCGCGGGCGCTCGTCCCTCGGCCCGAGACCGAGACGCTCGTCGAGCGTGCGCTCGCGCTCGTCGAGGGGATCGAAGCGCCGCGGATCCTCGACGTCGGCGTCGGCTCGGGCGCGATCGCGCTCGCGCTCAAGGACGAGCGGCCCGACGCGCGCGTGACGGGCGTGGACGTCTCCCCCGACGCGCTCGCGCTCGCGCGCGAGAACGCGGAGCTGCTCCGGCTCGAGATCGAGCTCCGGGAGGGCGACGGCGCCGCAGCGGCCGGCGAGGGCTGGGACCTCGTCGCCGCCAACCCGCCCTACGTCGAGGAGCTCGACGGCCTCCAGACAGAGTTGCGCTGGGAGCCCGAGGTCGCGCTCGTCGGCCGCGGCGAGCACGAGCGGCTGGCCCGCGCGGCGAGCGCCCGGTTCGTCGTGTTCGAGGTCGGCGACGGCCAGGCGCGTGACGTCGCGGCGATGCTCGAGCGGCTCGGCTGCTCCGAGGTCGCGGTCACGCCCGACCTCGCGGGCAGCGATAGGGTCGTCGAGGGGAGGCTGCCGTGATCGACATCTTCAGCACACCCGAGGGGCTGACCCTCTCGTACGAGCGCCGTGGGAGCGGGCCGCTCCTCGTCTGCCATCCCGGTGGGCCAGGCGGGTCGAGCGCCGAGTTTCGCGACTTCGCAGGGCTCGACGACACGTTCGAGCTCGTGCTCCTCAACCCCCGCGGCTCGCACGGCTCCGACCCGGCCGACGACTACGCGCTCTCGTCGTACGTCGCGGATCTCGAGGCTCTGCGCGAGCACCTCGGCCTGGAGCAGATCGACCTGCTCGGCTTCTCGCACGGCGGCTTCGTCGCTACCGCGTATGCCGCGGCGCTCGGGTCGCGCGTCCGCCGGCTCGTCCTCGCCTGCACCCTCGCGGTCTGGGACGACGCCGCGGAGGCGGCGATGCAGCGGGCGCTGGAGGCGCGAAGCGAGGAGCCGTGGTTCGCGGACGCGGAGCGCGCTCTCCACGAGGAGCAGGCAGGGGAGTTCTCGTCGGCCAAGGAGCTCGCCGCGAACGCGCAGCGTCAGGCGCCGCTCTACTTCCATCGTTGGGAGGGCAACGAACGGGCCGGACGCGAGATCTTCGCGGACCTCGCGGCACGAATGGAGCCGCTCCACTACTTCAACACGGTCGAGTTCCCGACCTTCGACCTCCGTGGCGAGCTGCGGACGATCGAGGCTCCGACGCTCGTGATCGTCGGGAATGACGACTTCATGGCAGGCCCGGGCTCTGCGGACGTGATCGTTCGCGAGCTCCCCGACGCTCGGCTCGTGAAGATCCACGAGTCCGGCCACTTCGCGTACCTCGAGCAGCCCGAGGCGTTCCGCGCCGCCCTGACCGAGTTTCTGCTGTGAGCGACGCCGCGGTTGCGGCGCTCCGCGCGGGCCGCGCGGTGATCCTGCCGACCGACACCGTCTACGGTCTCTGTGCGCTGCCCGGCCACGAGGATTTGCTCTACGAGCTGAAGGGGCGCGACCGCTCGAAGCCGGTCGCCTTGCTCGCCGCCGACGTGGACGCGCTCGTCGCGGCCCTTCCGGAGCTCGACCGATCGGTCCTGGACCGCTACCTGCCCGGCGCGTACACGCTCGTCTTCGGCGGGCTCGGAGTTCGCGTCCCGAACCTGCCGCCGGCCGCGGCCGAGGTCGTGCGTGCGGTCGGCGTCGTGGCGGCGACGAGCGCGAACGCGAGCGGCGGCCCGGACCCGCGCCGCGTCACAGACGTTCCGAAGGAGATCCGGGCGGCGTGCGGAGCGATCGTGGACGCGGGCGAGTTGCCGGGCATTCCGTCCACGGTGATCGACCTGACGACCGGCGAACCGCGAGTCCTCCGCCAGGGCGCCGGCGCGCTTCCCGAAGGCCGGTAGCAGGCACGATCACGGCTTTGTGACGGCTACGGCCGCTTGATCACGGGCGGCGCCACACTTTCGTAGCGCGTGCGCGGCTGTCTTGTGACGGTGGCTGACACCGGCCTTGCGCGTGCCGTCGCCGTCCTGCCGTAGCATCGAGCCGTGGCCACGACGCAGGCGACGTTTCACGAGCTGACGCGTGCCGGGCTCGACGAGATCGATCCCGAGATCGCGCAGCTTCTCGGCAAGGAGCTCGAGCGTCAGCGCGGCCAGATCGAGCTGATCGCGTCCGAGAACTTCACCTGGCCGTCGGTCCTCGAGGCCGTCGGCTCCGTCGCGACGAACAAGTACGCGGAGGGCTATCCAGGCCGGCGCTATTACGGCGGCTGCGAGGTCATCGACGAGATCGAGCAGCTCGCGATCGACCGCGCGAAGGAGCTGTTCGGCGCCGAGCATGCGAACGTTCAACCGCATGCCGGCGCGCAGACGAACATGGCCGTCTACGCCGCCGCGATGGAGCCGGGCGACACGTTGATGGCGCTGCGGCTCGACCAGGGAGGCCACCTCACGCACGGCCACAAGGTCAACTTCTCGGGCCGCCTCTACAACGTCGTCCACTACGGCGTCTCGCCCCGGACGATGACCGTGGACTACGACGACGTGCTCGCGAAGGCGAAGGAGGCGCGGCCGAAGGTGATCGTCTGCGGCGGCTCGGCGTACCCGCGCACCGTCGAGACCGACCGCTTCCGCGCAATCGCGGACGAGGTCGGCGCGCTTCTCCTCTGCGATATGGCGCACTTCTCCGGCCTTGTGGCCGCCGGGCTGCATCCGACCCCGGTCGAGCACTGTGACTTCGTCACCTCGACCACCCACAAGACGCTCGCCGGCCCGCGCGCCGGCTTCATCCTCTGCCGCGAGGAGCACGCGAAGGCGGTCGACTCGGCCGTGATGCCGGGGATGCAGGGCGGCCCGCTCGAGCACACGATCGCGGCGAAGGCGACCTGCTTCCGCGTCGCGATGACCGACGCCTTCCGCCAGTACCAGGCGCAGATCCGCCGGAACGCCGACGCGCTCGGCGACACGCTGCTCGAGGGTGGGCTCTCCCTCGTGACCGGAGGCACCGACACGCATCTCCTGCTCGTCGACCTGCGCGAGTCCGATTGGACGGGCAAGGCGGCGGAGGAGCGGCTGCACGAGATCGAAGTCACCGTCAATCGCAACACGGTGCCGTTCGACGAGCGCTCCCCGTTCGTCACCTCCGGGATCCGGCTCGGCTCGCCGGCGATGACGATGCGCGGCTTCGACGAGAACGACTTCCGCGAGGTGGGGCGGATCATCTGCGAGGCGCTGACCGAGTCTCCGGACCTCGACGCGCTCCGCGGCCGAGTCGCCGCCCTCTGCGCCGCACGCCCGCTCTACGAGGGCTTCCGTGGCTACACGACGTACGGCGCGTGACCGAACCGCGGCTGACCGTCGTCGAGCACCCGCTGATCCAGCACAAGCTCGGCTACCTCCGCGACAGGGAGACGCCGACCGTCCACTTCCGCAAGCTCGCCAACGAGATCACGCTCCTCCTCACGTACGAGGCGACCAAGGACATGGCCACCGAGGACGCCGAGGTCGAGACGCCGCTCGAGCGGATGACCGTACAGCGGATCTCGGGCAAGAAGGTCGCGGTCTGTCCCGTGCTGCGGGCCGGAGTCGGGATGCTCGACGGTGTCCTCTCGCTCGTCTCGAGCGCGCGGGTGGGCTTCGTCGGGATGTACCGGGACGAGGAGACGCTCGAGCCGGTGCAGTACTACCTCAAGCTGCCGGAGGACCTGGCCGAGCGGGACGCGATCGTCCTCGACCCGATGCTCGCCACCGGCCATTCGAGTTGTGCGGCGATCGGCGCGGTCAAGGAGGCGGGCGCGCAGTCGGTGACCCTCGTCTGCATCGTCGCCGCGCCGCCGGGGATCGAGGAGGTGCACCGGCAGCATCCCGACGTCCACATCGTCTGCGCCGCCGTCGACCGCGGCCTGAACGAGC
The DNA here is from genome assembly GCA_035713675.1 of Gaiellaceae bacterium. Taxonomy (GTDB): domain Bacteria; phylum Actinomycetota; class Thermoleophilia; order Gaiellales; family Gaiellaceae; genus Palsa-739. Next base: position 17,806 of record DASSZE010000021.1, read on the forward strand.
GCGGCTTCATCGTCCCGGGCCTCGGCGACGCCGGCGACCGGCTCTACGGCACGAAGTAGTGGAACGACGACGCCCGCTCATGCCGCGGCCGTGTGCCGGTGTGCGTCTGGGTCTCACTCGCCACGGCGTCCTCCTGGCTTGGAGTGACCTCGAGGAGAACGGCCTCATGCCCGCTCCGGATCGTCAACGGCAATCGCTACCTCGCACGGCGGTGGCGCCCGACTCAGGCGAGTTCGGCGAGACCCTCGGAAACCCAGGCGCGTAGCTCGTCGGACCGGGCGAACGGCGCGCCGTCCGCGTCGGCGCGCGCAATGACGTCTTCCGCGGACGCTCCCTCGCGTAGTCCCGCATAGAGGTAGATCAACGCGGACGAGCGAGGCCCCGTTCGGCAGGTCACGAGGGTCGGTCTCGGGAGCCCGTCCAGCGCCTCGACCTGCCGACGGGCGAGGCCGAGGCTGAGCGGCGTCGGCGGGTCGGAGACGACATTCGCCGACTCGGGAACCGCGCGCTGCACGTCCGCGAACGACATGCCGCCCTCGACGGAGGCGAACTCTTCGCCGCAGAGGAAGAGCCACGACGCGGCGCCGTGCTCGCGGGCGAAGGCCTCGGGATCCGCGATGAAGCCCCGGTTGTGCATCAGGTCGGTCGGCGTCTCGAAACCCACGACCGGCCGATCCTACTCCCGTATCGTCTGCCGGCCCATGGCTCCGACCCGGCTCGAGCTCACGCGCGCGCAGATCCTCGCTTTCCGCCGGCGAGTCGGCGCGCTCGAGGAACGGCTGCCGCCGGGAGCGGGCTCGCTCCGCAAGGCCGCGTGGGCCGGCCTGCAGGACAGCATGCCGCGCGCGGCGCTTCTCTCCATCCACGCTCGCGTCGACCGCACTCGGCCGTCCAGCTGGGAGGACGGGTCTCTCGTGCAGGTGTGGGGGCCGCGGTTCAGCGTCTACGTCGTCGCCGCACGCGACCACGCGATCTTCACCGTCGGCCGGCATCCCGACGACGTACGCGGCCGGACGAGGGCGGAGGAACGCGCGGCTCGCGCACACGCGATCCTCGCGGGACGGCGGATGACCGACCGTGAGGTGGGTCTGGGCAACGGGATCCGGTACGGCACGACGACCGGCACTCTCCTGATCCGCTGGGAGGGAGCACGGGCGCCGCTCGTCTGGACGGTGCCGCGGCCCGAGCTCGACCCGCTCGAAGCCCGCTGCGAGCTGGCCCGCCGCCACCTGCACGTCTTCGGCCCGACGACTCCGGAGTCGTTCGCCCGTTGGGCCGGGCTCGGGGCGAAGGAGGCGGCGGTCGCGTTCGACTCGCTCGAGCCGGAGCTGCTGCCGGTGCGGACGCCGATCGGCGACGCCTTGATCCTCGCCCGTGACGAGCCCGAGGTCCGTGAGCGGACGGGCCGTCCCGCGCCGGCTCGTCTCCTCCCGAGCGGTGACGCCTACTGGCTCCTGCAGGGAGCCGACCGCGAGCTGCTCGTGCCCGACGCGGCCCGCCGTGGCGAGCTCTGGACGCCGCGCGTGTGGCCCGGGGCCGTGCTCGTCGGCGGTGAGATCGCCGGGACGTGGCGGCGCGCCCAGGAGAAGCTCACGATCGATCCCTGGCGCCGGCTCTCGCCGGCCGAGCGCGCCGCGGTCGAGGCCGAGGCCGAGGCGCTGCCGCTGCCGGGGGTCGCGGGCGGGATCAGCGTAGGCTGGGCCTCGTGATCCGTCTCGTCGGGATCAACCACGTCGCGCTCCAGGTGGACGACATCGAGGAGGCCGTCGCCTTCTACACCGAGCTGTTCCAGCCGACCGCCGTCGAGCGGGGCATCCCGGGCGCCGCGTTCCTACAGATGGGCGACCAGTTCATCGCGCTGTTCGAGCGCGGACCGCGAACCGAGGAGCCGCATTTCGGGCTCGTCGTCGACGACAAGGAGGCGGCAAGGCGGGCGCTCGAGGAGGCAGGAGTCGAGATCCTCCCCGGCGGCCGGCTCGACGTTCGCGATCCGAGCGGCAATCTCGTCCAGATCGTCCAGTACGACCAGGTCCAGTTCACGAAGACCGACCGGGTCCTCGAGGGGATGGATCTCGAGCTCGGGAAGTCCAAGTCGGCGCTCGCCGAGTTGCGGGCGAAGGGCCTCGCCGACTAGCGGCGAAGTACGCTGCTGTCGTGATGCTCGCGGCGAGTAGCCCGCATCTCAGCGTCCTCGACCAGCTCGCGGATCATCTCGAGGTCGTCTGGGCCTCGCTCCTCGCCTTCGCCGTCGTCGTGTTGCTCACGCCGGCGGTCGGAGGGATGGCGCGGCGGCTCGGCGTCGTCGACGTTCCCGGCGGCCGGCGGGTGAACCAGCTGCCGGTGCCCCGGCTCGGCGGGCTCGCGCTCTTCCTCGGCATGCTCGTGCCGGGGCTCGCGTTCCTGCACGTCGGCCACCAGACCCGCGGCATCCTGCTCGGCGCCGCCATCGCGGTCACGGTCGGGATCGTCGACGACTTCCGCGGTCTCCCCTGGTACTCGAAGCTCGGCGGACAGATCGCGGCCGCCGCTGTCCCCGTCGCGTTCGGCGTCTGGATCGACCGCTTCACGCTGCCGTTCGTCGGCATCCACACGCTGCCCGCGAGCGTCGGCGTCCCGCTCTCGATCCTCTGGATCGTCGCGATCATGAACATGGTCAACTTCCTCGACGGCCTCGACGGGCTCGCCGCCGGGGTCGCCGCGATCGCGGGCCTGACGTTCAGCGTGATCGCGCTCTCGCTCGGGAAGGTCGACGCCGCGATCCTCTCCGCGATCGTCTTCGGCGCCTGCGTCGGCTTCCTCCGGCACAACTTCTATCCGGCGCGCATCTTCATGGGCGACTCGGGCGCGCTGCTGCTCGGCTACATGCTCGGGGCCATCTCCGTGCAGGGCCTGCTGAAGACGGCCGCGACCGTGGCCCTGTTCTTCCCGCTGCTCGTCCTGGCCGTCCCGATCGTGGACACGACCTTCGTCGTGGTGCGGCGGATGAGGCACGGCGAGCGCGTGTTCGAGGCGGATCAGGCGCACCTGCATCACCGCTTCCTGCGCCGCGGCTTCTCCCAGCGGCGCGCTGCGCTCACGATCTGGGCCTGGTGCCTCTGCCTCGCCGCTGCGGCGTTCGCGACACGTTTCGTCCCGTTCCGCGCGCACGGTGTCTGGCACCCGTGGTGGACGGTGCTTGCCGCGGCAATCGGCTTCGCTGCCGTGCTTTTCTCGGTCTACGTCGTCTACGTGCTCGAGATCGTGAAGCTCGGAAACCGCATCCAGCGCCGGCGCAAGTCGGACGATCCGCTCAAGAAGATCGCCTAGCGCCTGTTGACGCGAGCCGAGGCTGCTGCCAGGCTATCGCCTACCCCGAACGGGGTACCCCGAACCAGGGGCCGGGTAGTGGAGAGGAGGTTCGCGCAGATGGACGTTCGCCTAGCGGCCTGGGGCAGCTAGCCCCCGGCAACTGCGGCGCAACGCATCCGGCACGAGCCGCCGGGAGAAGCGGCCTTCTCCCGCGGCTCGACGGTGCCTCGGCGAACGCCTCCGCGCGACGCGGATGCGTCGCTTCTTCGCACCCTTCGCGAGTCGAGATTTCCGCCTGCTCTGGACGGCCAGCACGATCTCGCTGCTGGGCGACGGAGTCTGGTACGTCGCGATCTCCTGGCAGACCCTCACGCTCTCCGACAGCGCGACGGCCCTCGCGCTCGTCTGGCTCGCCTTCACGCTGCCGCACATCGCGATGCTGCTCTTCGGCGGCGTGCTCTCGGACCGGCTGCCGCGGCGTCGCGTCCTCCTCGGTGCGAACGTCGTCTCGGGGATCTTCGTCGGCGCCATCGCCGCCCTCTCGCTCGCCGGCGTCCTCGAGCTCTGGCAGCTGCTCGTCCTCGTCGCCGGCTACGGCGCGTCCGAGGCGGTGTTCGGGCCCGCCTACGGGGCGATCGTCCCGGAGCTCGTCGACCGTGACGTGCTCACTCAGGCGAACTCGCTCAACCAGGTCAACCGGCCGCTCGCGCTCCGGCTCGCCGGCCCGGCCCTCGGCGGGCTCCTCGTCGGCGCGTTCGGTGTCGGCCAGGCTCTGGCCGTCGACGCCGGCACGTTCTTCGTCTCGGCCGCGATCCTCTCCCGGATGGCGGTTCCACGGACCGTCCTCGCGAAGGCGGAGGCGAGTGTCCGCTCGGTGCTGCGCGACGTGGGGGAGGGGCTGCGCACGGTGCGACGCGTGCCGTGGCTCTGGGCCGGGATGGCCGCCGACGCGATCGGCACGCTGGCGACGTGGGGCTGCGTGCAGGCGCTCGTCCCGATCGTGGTGGCCAACGACCTGGGCGGGAGCGCCGAGACGCTCGGAGCGGTCTACGCGGCCGGCGGCGTCGGTGCGGTGATCGCGGCCGTGGCTACCGGCTCTCGAGGGAGCCCGCGTCGTCCCGTGACGCTGCTCTTCGTCGTGCTCGCGGCAAAGGTCGCGGCCGTGGGGCTGTTCGGCTTCGCGACGAGCCCGGCGGCGGCGATGGTCGCGAGCTTCCTGATGGGAGCGGCGTCGACGGTCGGCCTCGTGGTCTGGATGACGCTGATCCACGAGCGGGTCGAGGGCGACCTCCTCGGCCGGGTCAACAGCATCGACTGGCTCGTCTCGACGAGTCTGATGCCGGTCGCGCTCGCGGTCGTCGGCCCGCTCGCGGACGTGTTCGGCGCGCGGGCGCTGCTCGTTGTCGTCGGCTTCGGCGGCGCGCTGCTCGTCCTTTCCTTCCTGCTGGTGCCGGGCGTGCTCGCCGGCGAGGAGCTGCGCGATCAGCCCGAGCCGACCTAGCACTCGCCTGTCCTCGCGGGCCCCGTCCCGGTGCCAGGCACCGGGACGTGTTCGTTGGGGACAGGGCCTTCGCAAACGGCCTGCAGAGCGGCGCCTTTCGCTGCGACGACGTCCTCTCGGGACATGGCCGCGTGCCTGGCACCGGGCCATGGCCGGTTCAGACGCGTTCCGCGCGGAGGACGAAGGCCGCCAGCAGCTCGTTGAACGACTCGCCGAGCCGCTGCACCGAGTGGCCTGCGCCCGGGAGGACGGCGCGCTCGGCACCGAGCCGCTCCTCCAGCACGTCGCAGACCGCGTCGAAGGCGGCGCTGTGACCGCCCGAGACCACGAGCTTCGGGAACGGCGCGCCGGCGAGCTCGGCGAGCGGGATCACCGCCTCGGCCGGCGAGCGCTCGACCATCAGCGTGCGCGCGCCCTGGAGGAGCTCCGGCGTGAAGTTCCCGGGCGGCGTGGGGGAGCCGACCAACGAGAGGAAGCCGCGCAGGAACTCCGCCGGGTCGCGCGGGCCGTGCGTCCAGTGCTCCTCGATCTGTGCCGTGAACTCGTCGGCGGCGGGAACGCGGCGCGCGACCCCGAACGCCGGCGGCTCGATCACCGTCAGCGAGCGGATCGCCTCGGGCCGCCGCGCCGCGGCCAGCAGAGCGACCACGCCGCCGTACGAGTGTCCGACGAGATGCGCCGCCGGCTCGAGGAACTGCTCGAGCCACACGGCTTCGTCCTCGAAGTCGACCCGCTCGACGTCCGGGCCCGGTGGGAAACCGCGACGGTCCGGCGCCACGAGCTCGAAGCGGTCCGCGAGTGGTTTCTGGGCGCTCCACGTCAGCTCCGCGTTGACCACAGAACCGTGAACGAGCAGGAGGCGAGGGCGGCTTCCCATGCGGGTTTCGGGTGTCACAAAGTCGCCCATCCGAGACTGCTATTCTCGCGCCCGGATGCAGGGGACCGCCTCGTCGCAGTTCAGCGCCGCTGGAGCCGGTGGCGTTCTTCTAGCCGTGCTCGCGGTTGGCGTCGTCATCGGCGCTCTGATCGGCTGGGCTGCGGGCTCCGGAGCGATCGGCGCGCTGCTCGGCGCCGTGTTCGGGATCCTCGGCGGGATCTTCGCCGTCTACAAGCGTTACGGGAGCTGACCTGATGTTCGGTGCGCTCTTCTCGACCCCGCGCGACGAGCCGGGGCACGTGCTTCCCGCGGCCGGCGGCACCGTCGTCCTCCTGCTGGCACTGCCGGTCTACGCCCTGCTCGGCTGGAGTATCGCCGGCTGGGGCCTCGCCACGGTGTTGTGGCTCGGGCTCCACGGGCTCGACTACGTCCTCGCGCGCGTGCGGCAGCCGCAGCCGGGCGGCGCAGGGAACGCGGGCGTGCAGGCCTTCGGGCTCTTCTTCAAGGTGATCGCGATCCTCGTCGTCCTCTTCGCCGCGCTCGCCGCGAACCAGGACGTCGCGCTGACCGCCGCGCTGACCTACGGCCTCGCGTACACGTTCGAGCTCGGCCTGTCGCTCGCCTCCTATTTCGGCACGACGTCGGCTTGACGAGGCTCCGCATCCTCCTGGTCTTCGCGGCGCTCGCGCTCGTCGCGCCGCAGGCCGCCTTCGCGCGGGGGAACTTCGACCCGACGACGGAGTTCGAGCAGCACGAGTGGATCCCGATCCACCTCGGCCCGCTCAACCTCTCGATCACGAAGGCGGTCGTCTACCTGATGCTCGGGACGGTGTTGACGATCGCGCTCGGCATCTTCACGATGCGCAGCCGGCTCGCGCTCCTGCCCGGCAAGAGGCAGACGGTCGGAGAGGCGTTGTACGAGGTCGCCCAGACGCAGATCGCCCAGCAGGGGCTGCCGACCAAGGCGATGTCGCGCTGGTTCCCGTACGTCGCGTCGCTGCTCCTCTTCATCTTCGTCGTCAACTTCCTAGGCTTCATCCCGCTGCCGCTCACCGGCGAGACGTACCACGGCATCCCGACCTGGGGGATCTACGCGGCGACGAGCTCGCTCTCGGTGACGCTGGCGCTCGCGCTCCTCACCTTCGTGTTCACGCACTACGAGGGGATCCGGTGGAACGGGGCGCGCCGCTACTTCAAGAGCTGGATCCCCGAGGCGCCGAAGGGGCTGCTGCTCCTGATCGTGCCGCTCGAGATCCTCGGCCAGTTCATGCGCCTCATCTCGCTCAGCGTCCGGCTCTTCGCGAACATGCTCGCCGGCCACATCCTGATCCTCACGTTCCTGGGCCTGATCTTCATCTTCGAGTCCCTGGCCCTCGTGTTCGTGATCGTGCCCGCGACGGTCTTCTACATCTTCGAGGTTGTCATCGTCGTCGGGATCCAGGCGTTCATCTTCGCCGCCCTGTCAGCCATCTACATCGGCTCGGCCATCGAGCCGGAGCACTAAGGAGGGAACGAGAAATGTTGGGCTACATCCTCGCCGCCACCACCGGCGACGTGACCAAGGCCGGCAAGGCGATCGGCCTCGCGCTCGGCGTCGGTCTCGGCGCAGCCGGAGCCGGCGTCGGCATCGGCATCATCTTCGGCTCGATGATCCAGTCGGTCGCCCGCCAGCCGGAGCTCCGGAGCGAGCTCCAGGGCATCCAGTGGCTGGGCTTCGCGCTCACCGAGGCCGTCGTGTTCTACGGCCTGCTCGGCTCGATCCTGGCGTACGTGCTGGTCAAGTGATCGTCGCCTCGAACCCACTCATCTCGGTCACGCCAGGGCTGATGATCTGGACGATCGTCTGCTTTCTGATCGCGCTCTTCGTCCTGAAGCGCTACGCGTTCGGCCCGATCCAGAAGCTCATCGACCAGCGCCAGCAGACGATCCGGCAGTCGTACGAGGACGCCCAGAAGGCGAATGCGCGGGCCGAGGAGCTGCTCGAGGAGCACAGGAAGCTGATCGCGGACGCGCGCAGCCAGGCCGAGGGGATCCTCGCCGAGGCACGCAAGACCCGCGAGTCCATGGAGCAGCGCATGCGCGACGAGACCGAGGCCGAGCGGCAGCGCCGGCTCGAGGAGACGCGCAAGGAGATCGCCGCCGAGACGGCTCGGGCGCTGGAGCAGATCCGCTCCGAGGTCGCCGACCTCACGCTCGAGGCAGCCTCGCGCGTCGTCGGCCGGACGCTCGACACGGAACGCGACCGCGAGCTCATCTCCGAGGCCATCGGCTCGCTCGACTTCTCGCGGCTCGAGGAGTCGGCATAGCCGTCGCGCACCGCATCTACGCCGAGGCCCTCTTCGGCGCCGCGAAGGACGCGGGACGGCTCGCGCAGGTGCACGAGGCGTTCGCCGACTTCGCGGCCGCGGAGGCCGAGTCGCCGGAGCTGCGCGCCGTGCTGCGCAACCCGCAGCTCGAGTCGAGCGCGAAGGCCGCGATCCTCGCCGACCTCGCCGGCGACGACCAGCCGCTGTTCACGCACTTCCTCCAGGTCGTCGCGGAGAAGGGCCGCGCGGGCGAGCTCGAGGAGATCGCGAAGGAGTTCGAGCGGCTGATGGCGCGCGAGGAGCGGCGCCTGACCGTCGAGCTGACCACGGCGCGCGAGCTGACCGACGCCGAGGCGGCCTCGATCCTGAAGCAGATCGAGGACGCGGCCGGGCGCAAGGTCGAGGCGACCCGCACGGTCGACCCCGACCTCGTCGGCGGCATCGTCCTGCAGGCGGGCTCGCTGCGCGTCGACGCGAGCGTCCGCGGAAGACTGGAACGACTGAGACACGAACTCGTGAAGACCTGAGGAGAGAGCCTTGAAGCTGAGACCAGAAGAGATCACGTCGATCCTCAGAGAGCGGATCGAGCAGTACGACGTCGAGACCGACCTCGCCGAGGTCGGCACCGTCCTCCAGCTCGGCGACGGCATCGCCCGCGTCTACGGGCTCGAGAACGCCGGCTCGCTCGAGATGCTCGAGTTCGAGCACGGCGTCACCGGCCTCGCCTTCAACCTCGAGGAGGACAACGTCGGCGTGGCGCTCTTCGGCGAGTGGGAGAAGATCAAGGAGGGCGACCCGGTGCGCCGCACCGGCCGCGTCGCCTCGATCCCCGTCGGCCCTGCGCTCCTCGGCCGCGTCGTCGACCCGCTCGGCAACCCGCTCGACGGCAAGGGGCCGATCGACACGAACGAGAGGCGTCCGCTCGAGTTCAAGGCGCCGGGCGTCATCGAGCGCCAGCCGGTGAAGGAGCCGATGCAGACCGGCATCAAGGCGATCGACGCGATGACGAACGTCGGCCGCGGTCAGCGCGAGCTGATCATCGGCGACCGCTCGACCGGCAAGACCGCGATCCTCATCGACGCGATCCTCAACCAGCGCGACACCGACGTGTACTGCATCTACGTCGCGATCGGCCAGAAGGAGTCCACGGTCGCCGGCATCTACGAGCGGCTGCAGGACGC
>DASSZE010000022.1:0-58633 GCA_035713675.1 Gaiellaceae bacterium
CCGCCGCCAGTTCCACATCGACCTCGTGCACGTGAAGGCGGGTGACCGCTTCCTCGGCGCGCTCGACGACGTCATCGAGCCCGAGCAGAAGCGCAAGATCATCGGCGAGACGTTCATCCGCGTCTTCGAGGACGAGGCGCAGAAGCTCGACGGCGTCCGCTTCCTCGTCCAGGGCACGCTCTACTCGGACGTGATCGAGTCCGGCTCGCGGACGGCGGCCAAGATCAAGTCGCACCACAACGTCGGCGGCCTGCCGGAGGACATGGACCTCGACCTCGTCGAGCCGCTGCGGCTGCTCTTCAAGGACGAGGTGCGGCGCGTCGGCGAGGAGCTCGGGATGCCCGAGCGGATGGTCTGGCGCCAGCCGTTCCCGGGGCCCGGCCTCGCGATCCGGATCATCGGCTCGGTCACCGCCGAGCGGCTCGAGATCCTGCGCCAGGCGGACGCCGTGCTGCAGGAGGAGGTGCGGCGCGCCGGTCTCTACGGCGAGCTGTGGCAGTCGTTCGCGGTGCTGCCGGCGGTGCGGTCGGTCGGCGTGCAGGGCGACGAGCGCACGTACGGCTATCCGATCGTGATCCGGGCGGTGACGAGCGACGACGCGATGACGGCCGACTGGGCGCGGCTCCCTTACGACCTCGTGGAGACGATCTCGGCGCGAATCGTGAACGAGATCCCGGGCGTGAACCGCGTGGTGCTCGACGTGACGTCGAAGCCTCCCGCCACGATCGAGTGGGAATAGCCGTCCGGTCCGGCTTTGTGGCCCGGCGCACATCGCACTAGGCTCTGTCCATGGCGGTTTGCGCCTCCTGCGGACGCGAGAATCGCGAGGGACGGAAGTTCTGCGTCGGCTGTGGCAGTCCCCTCGCGGTCGAGCTGAAGTGCCCGTCGTGCGGCGCGCCCTACGAGCCTGACGAGAGCTTCTGCGGCGAGTGCGGGACGGCTCTCGCCGCACCTCCCGCGCCGGCGGCTCCACCGGTAGAGCCGGCCGTGGCGGAGAGGCGCCTCGTTTCCGTGTTGTTCGCGGACCTTGTCGGGTTCACGATGCTCTCCGAGTCGCGCGATCCCGAGGAGGTGCGCGAGCTTTTGTCGCGCTACTTCGACACCTGCCGTCGCCTCGTCGGGCTGTACGGCGGTGTGGTGGAGAAGTTCATCGGCGACGCGGTGATGGCGGTCTGGGGGACTCCAGTCGCAACGGAAGACGATGCCGAGCGCGCTGTCCGTACGGCGCTCGACCTCGTCGCGGCGGTGCAGGCGCTCGGCCAGGAAGCCGGTCTCGACGGGCTCGCCGCCCGCGCGGGCGTCCTCACAGGCGAGGCCGCCGTCAACGTGGGCGCCGTCGGCGAGGGGATGGTCGCGGGTGACATCGTCAACACCGCGTCGCGGGTGCAGTCGGTCGCGGAGCCGGGATCGGTCTTCGTCGGCGAAGGGACGCGGCGGGCGACCGAGGGGACCGTCGTATACGAGCCCGCCGGGAGCTTCGAGCTCAAGGGCAAGGAGGGCGAGACGCCGCTGTGGCGCGCGCTGCGCGTGGTCTCGGGCCGCGCGGGCTCGCTGAAGTCGGAGGGCCTGGAGGCGCCGTTCGTCGGCCGCGACCGCGAGCTGCGCCAGATCAAGGATCTGTTCCACGTCTCGGCCGAGGAGGGGCGGGCGCAGCTCGTCTCGGTGACGGGCATCGCCGGCATCGGCAAGTCACGGTTGGCGTGGGAGTTCTACAAGTACTTCGACGGCATCGTCCAGAGCATCTACTGGCACCGAGGCCGGTGCCTCGCCTACGGCGAAGGGGTCACGTACTGGGCGCTGGCGGACATGGTGCGTTGGCGGTGCGGGATCACCGAGGACGAGGACGCCGAGGAGGCGCTGGGCAAGCTGAACGCGGCGCTCGAGGAGCATCTCCTCGACGCCGAGGAGAGGCGCTTCGTCCAGCCGCGACTCGCGCAGCTGCTCGCTCTCGGCGAGGGTGCCTCGCACGATCGGCAGGACCTGTTCGCGGCGTGGCGGGTCTTCTTCGAGCGACTGGCCGACACGTATCCCACGATCCTCGCCTTCGAGGACATGCAGTGGGCCGACGCCAGCCTGCTCGACTTCGTCGAATACCTGCTCGAGTGGGCCCGGGACAAGCCGCTGTTCGTCGTCACCCTGGCGCGCCCGGAGCTGCTCGAGAAACGCCCGACCTGGGGCGCCGGCCACCGCAACTTCACCTCGCTCTACCTCGAGCCGCTCTCGGAGCAGGCCATGCAGGATCTGCTGGTCGGCCTCGTGCCGGGGCTGCCCCCGGGCTTGCGCAAGCAGATCCTCGAGCGGGCCGAGGGCGTGCCGCTGTACGCAGTCGAGACGGTGCGGATGCTCCTCGACCGCGGCCTCCTGGTGGAAGACGGCTCTGCGTACAAGGTCGTCGGCGAGGTGGAGACCCTCGAGGTGCCCGAGACCCTCCATGCGCTGATCGCGGCCCGGCTCGACGGGTTGTCGCCGGAAGAGCGGCGTCTGCTCGGCGACGCCTCCGTGCTCGGCAAGACGTTCACTCTGCACGCGTTGGCGGCGCTGAGCGGCGTCGAGAGCGACCGGCTGGAGGAGCTGCTCACCGGCATGGTGCGGCGGGAGGTGCTCGGCCTGCAGTCCGATCCGCGCTCGCCGGAGCAGGGCCAGTACACGTTCCTCCAGGATCTGCTTCGCCACGTCGCGTACGAGACGCTGCCCAGGCGAGACCGGCGGGAGAAGCATCTCGCCGCTGCAGAGCATCTTGCCGCGACGCTCGGCGAAGACGAGGTGGCGGAGGTGATCGCATCGCACCTGCTCGACGCGTACAGGCTCGACCCCGACGCTGCCGACAGCGAGACCCTGCGACACCGCGCGCACGAGGCGCTTCTGCGCGCCGGCTCCCGGGCCGCATCGGTAGGCGCATCGACCGAGGCGCGCCGCTACTTCGAGCAGGCCGCGGACCTCGCTCCCGAGCCGCCGCTCCAGGCCGCCGCGCTGAGCCGGGCCGGCGAGATGGCGCTCGCCGCAGGCGACACCGACGGCGCGTTCGAGTTCTTCGAGCGCTCGGTCGGCCTGTACGAGTCCGTGGGAGACACGCACGCCGCCGCCCGGGCCTCGAGCTGGCTCGGGATGGTCCTCAATCGGCTGGGCCGGCAGGACGAGGCGATCGGTCGCCTGGAGGAGGCATACGCGGTCATCGGCGACGACGAACCCGACGCCGATCTCGCCTTCCTGGTCTCTCGCCTGGCGGCAACCCACTACTTCGCCGGGAATCTCGAGCGCGGCGGCGAGCTGATCGAGCGCGCCCTGGATGTCGCCGAGGCGCTCCAACTCCCCGAGCAGCTTGCGCGTGGCTGGAACGGCAAGGCGATCCAGCTTCTGATGCGCCGGCCGCAGGAGGCCCGCAGCCTGCTTCAGCTCGCCCTCGAGACGGATCTGGCGAACGAGCTGTACCAGAACGCGGGCGTCGTCTGCATCAACCTCTCGGACCTCGGGTTCCGGCGAGACCGGTACGCGGAGTCGCTGACCCACCTCGAGCAGGGGCTCGAGCTCGCGCGCCGGATCGGCGATCGGGCCCTCGAGTGGTCGATCCTCGGCGAGGTGACCTTCGCGCTCGCCATGCTCGGCCGCTGGGACGAGGCGCTCGTACGCCTCGCCGAGATTCCAGACGAGCAGATGAGCGGCACGACGCAGGTCAGCAGCGTGGTGAACGGCGTGCTGGAGTTCCAGCTCCATCGAGGCAGGCTCGAAGAGGCGCGAGAGCTCTTTGCGCGCTTCGAGGAGCTCGGACGGTCGGCGGAGGTTCAGATGCAGGCTGGTTACCAGGCGGCCCTGGCCGCGATCCGTCTCGCCGAGGGAGACCACCAGGCGGCACTGACAGCCGCCGAGCGGGCCGTCGCCACCCGTGACGCGCTCGGCACCGACAGCCAGGGGGCCAAGCTCGGCCTGATCCATGCACTGGAAGCTGCGCACGCCCTGGGGCAGCGCGGCAAGGCGAACGAGCTCCTCCAGCTGGTGGACGAGCTGCCGCCGGGCCTGCGCGCGCCGCTTCTCGAGGCGACCGCCCAGCGGTTCCGGGCACACCTCGCGGGCGACGACCCCGGCGCGGACCGCCACTTCACGGCGGCAGCGGCGCAGCTGAGGACCCTCGACGTTCCCTTCTACCTCGCTGTCGTCCAGCTCGAACACGGCGAATGGCTCACGGCCCGCGGGCGGCCGGAGGATGCGCAGCCGCTGCTGGCCGAGGCGCGCGACACGTTCGAGCATCTCCAGGCTCGGCCCTGGCTCGAGCGGGTCGACGCGGTCGCGCCGGGAGCACCGGCCGAAGAAGTCCTTGCCTGACTCCCTCTACGACCTGCTGAAGAGACGGCGCGCCGTTCGCAGCTACACGGGCGAGCCGGTGCCGCGCGAGACGCTCGAGCGGATCGCGCGCGCCGGGCGGCGCGGGCCGAACGCCGGCTACAGCCAGGGGCTGCGGCTGCTCGTCGTCGACGATCCGGAGACGATCGCGGCGCTCGCGGCGATGCAGGACGACGAGGGTTCCCGGGCGTGGTTCGGCAAGGCCGCCGCGCACGTCTTCGTCCTCACCCGCGAGCAGGACTATCACGACCGCTACAACCAGCCCGACAAGCTCGCGGTCACCGGCGGGGTCGAGGTGATCTGGCCGGTGCCGTTCTGGCACGTCGACGCGGGCGCGGCGCTGATGCTCGTCTGGCTCGCTGCGCTCGAAGAGGGCCTGGCCGCGGCCGTCTACGGGGTCACGGTCGAGGACGACGCGGCCGTGCGGGGGCTACTGGCGATCCCCGGCGACCTGACGATCGTCGTCGGCGTGACCGTCGGCCATCCGGCCGAGGATCCCGACTGGGAGCGTGCGACGAGCGTCTTCTCGCAGCGCCGCCGCGCGCACGACGAGGTCGTCAGGTGGAATCGCTGGAGCTCGTAGAGCTGCTCGCCGCCGCCGAGATCGGCGAGACGTACAACCAGTACGGGGCCGTGCCTCACCTTCGCGAGCGGCTCACGCGGTATCTCGACTCCCGCGCCTCGGCAGAGGTGGTGCTCGTCGGCGAGGCGGCCGGCCACCGCGGCGCACGCGTCAGCGGAATCCCGTTCACCTCCGAGCGCCAGCTCACCGGTGCCGGGCCTGCGGAGGCAACCGCGACCATCGTCCACCGCGTGCTCGCGCGGCTCGGCGTCGAGGACGAGGTGCTGCTGTGGAACGTCGTCCCGACGCATCCCGGCGACGCGACCTCGAACCGGCGGCCGACGAGACTCGAGGTCGACGCGTCTGCACCGTTCCTCCGCGAGCTCACGCTCGACCGGGTCCCGATCGCCGTCGGACGCCTCGCCGCGGCCGCGCTCGACGCGCCGTACATCCGCCATCCGTCCCACGGCGGAGCGGCCGAGTTCGAGCGGGGATTGCGCCGGGCTTTCGCTACAATCGGCCGCCGGCGGGCACGCGTCCGCCCCTTTTCATGAAGACGTACAGCGCCAAGCCGGGAGAAGTCACGCGCGAGTGGTACCTCGTCGACGCCGAGGGCCAGACGCTCGGCCGTCTGGCGACCCAGATCGCCGACACACTCCGCGGCAAGCGCAAGCCGCAGTTCACGCCGCATGTCGACACGGGCGACTTCGTGATCGTCGTGAACGCCGAGAAGATCCAGGTCACCGGTAACAAGCTCGACCAGAAGCGGTACTACCGCCACTCCGGCTATCCCGGCGGGATCCGGAGCCGGACGCTGCGCGAGCAGCTCGAGCGCCGGCCGACCGAGGTGCTGCGTGTCGCCGTGAAGGGGATGCTTCCCAAGAACCGGCTGGCGCGGCAGCAGATCACGAAGCTGAAGATCTACGCGGGCCCCGAGCATCCGCACGAGGCGCAGAACCCGAAGGCCCTGGAGCTGGGCTCGTGAGCGAGATCGCGCAGTACCGCGGCACCGGCAAGCGCAAGACGTCGGTCGCGCGCGTGATCCTGCGCCCGGGCGACGGCGCGACGTGGGTCAACGGCCGCACGCTCGAGGATTACTTCCCGCGCTCGGTCTGGCAGACGATCGCCGTCTCGCCGCTCAAGGTGGCCGGCGTCGAGGGGCAATACGACCTCCGCGTCCGCGTGCACGGCGGCGGCCTCACCGGACAGGCCGGGGCTGTGCGGCACGGCATCGCCCGCGCGCTCGTCGAGGCGAACCCTGAGCTGCGCGTGCCGCTCAAGCGCGAGGGCTTCCTCACGCGCGACGCGCGCCAGGTCGAGCGCAA
This sequence comes from Gaiellaceae bacterium, assembly GCA_035713675.1. Taxonomy (GTDB): domain Bacteria; phylum Actinomycetota; class Thermoleophilia; order Gaiellales; family Gaiellaceae; genus Palsa-739. The sequence goes on from DASSZE010000022.1 coordinate 6,223, forward strand.
GAAGGCCGGCCTGCACAAGGCGCGCAAGGCGCCCCAGTTCTCCAAGCGCTAGCGTCCCGCGCCGTGGCGCGGGAGTATTTCGGGACGGACGGCGTCCGCGGGATCGTGGGCGAGACGGTCACGCCGGAGCTCGTCGAGCGCCTCGGCAAGGCGGCCGCGCTCTGGTCCGGCCGCGGGCGCATCTTCGTCGGCCGGGACACGCGCGCCAGCGGGCCCGAGCTCGAGGAGGCGTTCGGGCGCGGGGTGGCCTCCGCCGGCGGGGTGGCCGTTCTCGCCGGCGTCGTGCCGACGCCCGCGGTGGCGCTTCTCCGGCTGGACCTCGGGGTCGTCATCTCCGCCTCCCACAACCCACCGGAGTACAACGGCGTCAAGTTCTTCGACCGGGAGGGCCGCAAGCTCACCGACACCGCCGAGGAGGAGATCGAGGCGCTGCTCGACGCGCCGGCTCCCGGAGGCGGCGAGATCGACCGCGTCGAGGTGGCGGCCGACAGCTACCTCGAGCACGTCCTCGACGCGTTCGGCACCGATCTGAGCGGCCTGCGCATCGCGCTCGACTGCGCGAACGGCGCCTACGCCGGCCTCGCGCCGAAGGCGCTCGAACAGCTCGGTGCCGAGGTGATGGCGATCGGCGACGAGCCGGACGGGACGAACATCAACGTTGGCTGCGGCGCCACCGACCTCGCCGCACTCGCGGAGCTCGTCCGCGGCGGCGGCTTCGACCTCGGCATCGCCTTCGACGGCGACGGCGACCGGATGCTCGCGGTCGACGAGCGTGGCGAGATCGTCGACGGCGACCAGATCCTCGCGGTGCTCGCACTCGACCTCGGCGTGGAGGGCGTCGCCGTGACCACGATGACGAACCTCGGCTTCCACCGGTTGATGGAGGAGCGGGGGATCCGCGTCGTCGTCACCGACGTCGGCGACCGCTACGTGCTCGAGGCGCTGCGGCGCGAGGGGTTGCTCCTCGGAGGCGAGCAGTCCGGGCACCTCATCTGGCTCGACGGCCACGTGACGGGAGACGGTCTCGTCGCCGGCCTGCTCCTCTGCCGCGCGCTCCACGGGCGACGGCTCTCGGAGGCCGTCGCCGTCATGCCGCGCTTCCCGCAGGCGCTGCAGAACCTGCCTCGCAGGGGCCGCGGCCCGCTTCCCGACGGGCTCGTCACGGCCGTCGAGCGCATGAACGAGGAGCTCGACGGTGCCGGCCGCGTGCTCGTCCGGCCGTCGGGAACCGAGCCTCTGGTGCGGGTGCTGGCGGAAGGAAAAACGCCACAAGCCGCCGAAGAGCTCTGTGCTAAAGTCGCCGCTCTGGTGACACACGAGCTCGGCTGATCCGGTCGCGACGCAGCGGTCGGATCCTGCGGCCGAGCTCTTCGTGTTTTCCGGGACGGTTTCGGCCCAGAGGAAAGGAGCGGACGTGTGCGGAATCATCGGCTACGTCGGGTCGCGGGAGGCGAAGCCGCTCCTGCTCGAAGGGCTGCGCCGGCTCGAGTACCGCGGCTACGACTCGGCCGGGATCGCACTGCGCGAGGACGACTCGCTCGAGTACGTCCGCGCGGTCGGCACGCTCGGCAACCTCGTCCAGGCCGCCGGGCCGAACGGCTCCCGCTCGCACCACGGGCTCGGCCACACACGCTGGGCGACCCACGGCGGAGTGACGGAGAGGAATGCGCATCCGCTCACCGGCTGCGAGCCGGGCAAGCTCGCCATCGTCCTCAACGGCATCGTCGAGAACTACATGGAGCTGAAGGACCACCTCCAGGCGGCGGGCCACACCTTCACGTCGGAGACCGACGCCGAGGTCGTCGTCCACCTGCTCGAGCAGGAGTACGAGGGCGATCTCGTCCGGGCGCTCGAGCGCGTCTATCCGCAGCTCGAAGGCCACTTCTCGATCGTCGCGATCCACCACGACCATCCGGACGTCCTGGTCGGCGTACGCTGCCAGACGCCGCTCGTCGTGGGGCTCGGGGACGGCGAGAACTTCCTCTCCTCCTCGATCGCCGCGTTCCTCAGCGAGACCCGCACCGTCCTCCATCCGGCAGACGGCGACGTCGTCGAGGTCACGCCGCGCGGCGTGCGCTTCTTCGTCGACGGCGCCGAGGTCGAGGCGCCGGAGCCGCAGGAGGTCGACTGGGACGAGGAGAGCGCCGAGAAGGCCGGCTACGAGACCTTCATGCTCAAGGAGATCTTCGAGCAGCCGGAGGCCGTCGCCGAGACGATCGGCGACCGCGTCCGCGGCCACAAGCTGATGCTCGAGGCGCTGGGCATGACCGAGCTCGAGGTCCGCAACCTGCGCCGGATCGTGATCGTGGCCTGCGGGACGGCGTACCACGCCGGCGTCGTCGGCCGCTACATCCTCGAGGAGTGGGCGCGCGTCCCGGTCGAGCCCGACATCGCGAGCGAGTGGATCTACCGCAATCCCGTTCTCTCGAAGGACACGCTCGTGATCGGGATCTCGCAATCCGGCGAGACGCGCGACACCGTCAACGCCATGAAGCTCGCCCGCGAGAGCGGCGCGCGCACGCTCGCGATCACGAACCTGATGGGCACGCAGATCACGCGCGAGGCCGAGGCGACGCTCTACACCCGCTGCGGGATGGAGGTCGGCGTCGCCGCCTCGAAGACGTTCACCGCCCAGGTCGCCCTGCTCAGCCTGCTCGCGCTCAAGCTCGCCTCGATCCGGCGGACGCTGCCCCAGGAGGAGATCGACTTCATCCTCGACCGCCTGCACGAACTGCCGCAGAAGATGCAGGAGTTCCTCGACGGCGACCACCCGATCGAGTCGATCGCGCAGCGCTACTACGAGAGCCCGTTCTTCCTCTATCTCGGCCGCCACATCGGCCTGCCCGTCGCGCTCGAGGGCGCGCTGAAGCTGAAGGAGATCTCGTACATCCCGACCGACGCGTACTCGGCGGGCGAGATGAAGCACGGGCCGATCGCGCTGCTGGCCGAGGGGACGCCCGTCGTCGTCGTGGCGACGAACATCCACGTCTACGACAAGATCGTCTCCAACATCCAGGAGACGCGGGCCCGGGGCGCACACGTGATCGCGATCGCGACCGACGGCAACGAGGACATCCAGCACCACGCCGACGACGTCATCTACGTCCCGCGGACGCCGAACTTCCTGCAGGCCTCGCTCGCCGTGATCCCGCTGCAGCTGCTCGCTTACCGCATCGCGAGACTGCGCGGCCTCAACGTCGATCAGCCGAGGAACCTGGCGAAGACCGTGACGGTGGAGTAAGAACCCCGGCATGGGCTGGACCGAGCGGCTCGCCCGTACCTGCGCGGCGAGGCCGCGCTGGACATTCGTCGGCTGGGGGATCGCGGTGCTCGTCGCGCTCGCTCTCGTGGCGACGTCGCTGCACGGCCTGAGCTCGAACGGCAACGTGATCGGCAAGCCGGAGGGGACGAAGGCCGCGGACGTGATCGCAAAGGCGTTCCCGCGCGAGGCGGCGGCCGCGAAAGGGGACGTGATCGTCGTCACCTCGCGGCGCTACACGACGGGCTCGCCGCAGGCGCGCGCGTTCGCCGCGCGGCTGATCGCCGCGCTGCGGGCGACGGGCGAGGTCGGCTCGGCCCGGCTCGTCGCCGTGTCGCCCGACCGCCACTCGGCGCTCGTGTCGATCCTCATCCGAAGCGATTCCGGGGCGAAGGCCGTCGAGCAGGTCGTGGCGAACGCGAACGGCGGCGGCTTCACAACCGGCATCACCGGCTACCACAGCGTCGGCTACGACTTCGGCAAGCAGTCGCAGACCGACCTCGAGAAGGGCGAGCTCGCCTTCGGGCTGCCGGCCGCGCTGATCGTCCTCGTGCTCGTCTTCGGCGCCGTGGTCGCCGGGCTCGTGCCCGTGCTGATGGCGATCCTGTCGATCATCGTCGCGCTGGGGCTCGTCGCGCTCGTCTCGCTCGGCTTCTCGCTCTCGATCTTCATCGTGAACATGCTCACGGGCATGGGGCTCGCGCTCGGGATCGACTACTCGCTCTTCGTCGTCTCGCGTTACCGCGAGGAACGGCTGGTCGGGCTCGCGAAGGAGGACGCGATCGCGCACACCGGCGCCACCGCGAGCCGCGCCGTGCTGTTCAGCGGCTCGACGTTCGTCGTCGCGCTGCTCGGGATGTTCATCGTCCCGACCTCGATCATGCGCAGCCTCGCGCTCGGCGCGATCCTCGTCGGCATCGTCTCGGTCGCCGCCGCGCTCACGCTCCTCCCCGCTGTCCTGAGCGTCGTCGGCGACCGCGTCGACTCGCTCCCGGTCCCGATCCTGGGCCGGAATCTCGGCCGGGCCGACGCGGCTGAGGGGCGGTTCTGGCGGCGGACGATCGGCGTCGTGCTGCGGCGTCCCGCGCTCTCACTCGCGCTGTCGGTCGCCTTCATGTTGCTCTGTGCCGCGCCGATCTTCGGGCTCCACACCGGCGCGAACGGAGTCAGCACGCTGCCGTCGAACCTGCCATCGAAGCAGGGGTACCTCCTGCTCCAGCGCGCCTTCCCGGTCCAGAACCCCGAGCCCGTGCGCGTGGTCGCGGTCGGCGGCGACACCGTCGCGGTCCAGCGTGACCTCGTGCGGCTCGGGCGCCGGCTCGCGGCCGAAGGGAGCTTCGGCGCCGGGACGGTCCGGCGCTCGGGCGACGTCGCGCTGCTCACGGCGCCGGTGCGCGGCGATCCGGTCGGAGGCGCCGCGGTCAAGGCGGTGCGAGACCTGCGCGCGAACGTCATCCCCGCGGTCTTCGCCGGGAGCGGCGCCAAGGTCTACGTCGGCGGGCAGACGGCGGAGAACGTCGACTACTTCGACGCGGTCTCGAACCCGACGCCGTACGTCCTGCTCTTCGTGCTCGGCCTGAGCTTCGTCTTGCTCACGGTCGCGTTCCGGTCGATCATGGTCGCGTTCGTCTCGATCGTCCTCAACCTGCTCTCGGTCGGCGCGGCCTACGGGCTGCTCACGCTCGTCTTCCTCGACGGCCACGGCGCGGGTCTCTTCGGCTTCAGGCACACGCACGTGATCGACGCCTGGGTGCCGCTGTTCCTGTTCTCGGTGCTCTTCGGGCTCTCGATGGACTACCAGGTGTTCCTCATGAGCCGGATCAAGGAGCGCTACGACCAGACCGGCTCGACGCGGGACGCCGTCGTCTGGGGCGTCTCCTCGACGGCGCGGATCATCACCGGTGCGGCCCTGATCATCGTCGTCGTCTTCGCCGGCTTCGCCCGCGGCCAGCTCGTGATGTTCCAGCAGATGGGCTTCGGCGTCGCGGTCGCGCTGCTCCTCGACGCGACGATCATCCGCTCGGTCGTGCTGCCGAGCATGCTGACCGTCCTCGACCGCCACAGCTGGTATCTGCCGAGCTGGCTCGAGTGGCTGCCGCACGTGGAGGTCGAGCGCCCGGCCGGGGACGCGATCGCGACCTGAGGCCAGGCGGCTCGGCGAACGCGAGGCATCCACTCCTCCAGGTCGCCCGGGTCGAACAGCGTGCCGAGCGAGTCGAACGCGACAACGGTCATGTCTCTCAGCTGTCCGGCGGTGAACGGCGCAAGCGCTTCGTCGCGGAGCGGCGCTTCTTCTGCTCGATGCGGCGCTCGCGGGAGGCCGCGGTCGGCTTCGTCGGCCTGCGCTTCCGCGGCACGCGGAGCGCCTCGCGCAGCGTTGCCACGAGCCGCTCGAGCGCGAGCTCGCGGTTGCGGCTGCGGCTTCGCTCGTCCTGAGCCACCGCGCGCAGGACGGGGCCGGCCTTCGCGACCACGCGCCGCTTCTGCGCTGCCGTCAGCGCGCCGGACGCCTCGACGTCGAAGACGGCCACGACGCGGGTCTCCGACTTCTGCGCATGCTGGCCGCCCGGGCCGCTCGAGCGCGAGAGCTGGAGCTCGACCTCGGCCAGCGGCAGCACGACCGACCGCGTGACACGAATAGACTCGCCCGTTACGTTCGCTCCGGCGTCGGCATAGCCAACGCCTACGCTAATGGTCGGCTTCCGTCTAGCCTACGCCGATGGCCGCGATTCTGCTCGACGTGGACGGCGTCCTGCACGTCTCCGGCCAGCCGATCCCCGGCGCGGCGGACGCGGTACAGCGGCTGCGTGCGGCGGGCCACCGGCTCCGCTTCGTCACGAACGCGACGACACGCTCCAAGGCTCAGCTCGCGACGGACCTGCAGGCGATGGGCATCGACCTCGAGCCGGAGGAGGTGCAGACCACTGCGGACGCAGCGGTCGAGGCGCTGCGCGGACGGCGCGTGCTCGCCCTCGTCATGCACGCGTTCGTCGGCGATCTCGACGGCGTCGAGCTGGTGGGAGACAACGCCGACGCCGTCCTGATCGGCGGCGCGGACGACTCGCCCGAGACGAACCTCGTCTTCTCCTACATGAACCTCGCCCGCGCCTTCGCGGAGCTCGAGCTCGGGGCCGACCTGTACTGCCTGCACCGCAACCGCTGGTGGCAGACCCAGCGCGGGCCGCTGCTCGACAGCGGCTGCTACGTCGCCGGCCTCGAGTACGCGACGCAGACGGAGGCGATCGTTCTGGGCAAACCGAGCCCGGCCTACTTCGACGCCGCCTGCAACGCGCTCGACGCCGAGCCGTCTATGACCTGGATGGTCGGCGACGACATCGAGACGGACGTCGTCGGCGCCCGCGGCGTCGGCATGCATGCCGTCCTCGTCCGAACGGGGAAGTTCCGGCCGGATGCCGTCGAGTCGTCGCGGATCCGGCCGGACGGGATCGTCTCGTCGATCGCGCATCTCCCCGAGTGGCTCGAGGAGCACATCGTATGAGCGTAGGCTCGACGGAGCGGAGGCGCCGACCCGCGCGGCGCCGGAGCGGGGAATGACCTCCGTGGGCACCGACCTGATCGAGATCGAGCGGATCCGGCGGGCGCTCGGCCGCTACGCGGGCTTCCGCGAGCGCTGCTTCACGGAGGCGGAGCGCGCGTACTGCGACTCCCGCCCGAACCCCGCGCAGAGCTATGCGGGACGCTTCGCCGGCAAGGAGGCGGTCGGCAAGGCGCTCGGCTTCGGCGTCGCCCGCGCCTTCGCCTGGAAAGAGGTCGAGATCGTCGGGCGGCCGAAGCCCGCCGTCCGGCTCTCGGGTCGGCTGGCCGAGCGGGCCGCGGCGCTCGGCGTCGGCGGCGTCGACCTCTCGATGACGCACTCGCGCGAGCTCGCGCAGGCGGTGGCGATCGCCGATGGCGGCGACTGAGCCTCTCTACACCGCCGAGGAGATGCGGGCGGCCGAGGCCGGCCACGACGTCGACGCGATGATGCAGCGGGCCGGCGCGGCGGTCGCGGAGGCGGTCGCGCGCCGCTTCCCCGACGCTCGGCGGGTCGCGCTCCACGCGGGCGGCGGGGCGAACGGCGGAGACGGGCGGATCGCGGGCGACCTCCTGCGCGGCCAGGGGCGCGAGCTCGTCGACGAGCGGCCGGACGTCGTGATCGACGCATTGCTCGGCACCGGTCTGAAGGGAGCGCCCCGTGAGGACACGGGGCAGCTGATCGAGCACATCAACTCGGCCGGCGTCCCCGTGGTCGCGATCGACATCCCGTCCGGCGTGAACGCCTCCACCGGAGAAGTCGCAGGCGCGGCGGTGCGGGCCGACGTCACCGTGACGATGCACGGACCGAAGGTCGGGCTCGCGATCGCGCCGGGGCGCTTCCACGCCGGCGAGATCGAGGTGGCGGACATCGGCCTCGAACCGGCCGAGACCGAGCACCGGCTCGTCACACCCGAGATCCTGGCCGAGGTGCCGCGCCGCTCTGCGCGCGACAACAAGTACACGGCCGGCCACGTCCTCGTCGTCGGCGGTTCACCGGGGATGACCGGCGCGGCGGCTCTCGCCTCCCGTGCGGCCCTGCGCGCCGACGCCGGCTACGTCACGATTGCGGCCCCGTCCGAGTCGCTGCCCGTGCTCGAGACGCTCGTGCTGGAGGCCGTGAAGCGGCCGCTCGGGGACGTGTTCGACGCGGCGGAGCGCGCGAAGGCGCTGGCCGTCGGCCCCGGGCTCGGGCGCGGGGCGGAGGCGAAGCAGCTCGTCCGCCGCCTGCTCGCGGAGGTCGAGCTTCCGGCCGTCGTCGACGCGGACGCGCTCTTCGAGCTCGAGCCCGGCGACTGGCCGGCGCCGCGCGTGCTCACCCCGCACGAGGGCGAGCTCGCGCGCCTGCTCGGACGGGAGTCGAACGAGGTCGCGGCGCACCGGCTCGCCTCGGTGGAGGAGGCCGCCGAGCGGTTCGGCTGCGTCGTCGTGCTCAAGGGCGAGGACTCGCTGGTCGCCGCACCCAGCGGCGGCGTGCTCGTCTCGGCGCTCGGGCTGCCGTCTCTGGCGACCGCCGGCACGGGAGACGTCCTCACCGGCGTCACGGCGGCCTTCCTCGCGAAGGGATTGGAGGCACGCCGGGCGGCGGCCGCGGCGTGTGCTGCGCAGCAGCTCGCCTCGCGCGAGGCCGAGCACCGCTACGGGCTCGTCGCGGGCGACGTCGTCGAGGCACTTCCGCGCGCGCTCGCCCGGGACTAGGCTGGCGCGGGATGCACGCGCTCCGCATCCGCCCCGGGTACACGGCCGCCTTCTGCGCGTTCGCCGTGGATGCGGTGTACCTCGTCGTCATCTCCCAGCAGGGGAACGGCGGTGGGAGCCGTGTCGGATTCGTCGCCGCGTCGATCGCCACCGCCGGGGTCGCCGCCGCGGTCGCGGAGGGCTGCGCGAGCTTCGTCGCCGGCCTCGCAGCGGCCTGGGGCGCCGCCACGCTCTGGATCTGGGTCGTGCTCGGCGCAGCCTCGATCGGGATCGTCGTCGTTCCGGCCGCTTTCTTCGCGACGATCGCGCTCACACGTCGCCGCGCTCATCCGCTCGCGATCGCCGCCGGGATAGCGGTCGCGCTTCTCATCGCAGCCGCCGGTCTCGCCTGGACGCCCGCCTGAGCGTGCATCGCAGCGAGATCACGATCGACCTGGGCGCGATCCGCGCCAACGCGCGTCGGCTGCTCGACGTGCTCGACGGCAGCGAGCTGTGGGCCGTCGTGAAGGCGAACGGCTACGGCCACGGCGCGACCGACGTTGCCCGCGCGACGCTCGAAGCCGGGGCGTCGGCGCTCTGCGTCGTCACCGTCGCGGAGGGAGTCGAGCTGCGCCGCGAGTTCCCGGACGCGCGGATCCTCGTCATGTGCCCGACCGAGGAGGTCGCCGAGGCCCGCGAGGCCCGGCTCGAGCTCGTGGTCTCGGGCGGCGAGATCCCGAACGACGTCCCGGTTCACCTCAAGCTCGACACCGGCATGGGGCGCTGGGGGCTCGCCGAGCTGCCTGCACCGCCCGCGGACGTCGTCGGGCTGATGAGCCACCTCGCGACCGCCGACTCCGACCCCGACTTCGCGGGGCGGCAGATCGAGCGATTTCGGGAGGCGACGGAGCCGTACTCGCACCTCACCCGGCACCTCGCGAACAGCGCGGCAGCGCTCCGTCTCCCCGACTCGCGCTTCGATGCCGTCCGCTGCGGAATCGCGCTCTACGGCATCTCCCCGTTCAACACGAACCCGCTCGAGGACGGGCTGCGGCCGGCTCTCTCGTGGCGGAGCCGGATCGCGCAGGTGCGCCTCCTCCAACCGGGCGAGAGCACCGGCTACGGCCGGCGCTTCGTCGCGGAGCGGCCGACCTGGATCGCGACCGTCCCGGTCGGCTACGCCGACGGCTTCCGGCGCGACATGACGGGTACCGAGGTGCTCGTAGGCGGCGAGCCGCACCGCGCGGTCGGCACCGTCTCGATGGACGCCGTCGCGGTCGAGCTCGACCGCGAGCTGCCGGTCGGGACCCCCGTGACCATCATCGGCGACAGCCTGCTGATCGAGCGCCACGCGGATGTCGCCGCGACGATCGGCTACGAGATCGCCTGCGGGATCAACAGCCGACCCGAGCGCGCGCGCCGTGTCGTCGTCGGCTGACCGCTTCGCACGCACGGCCGAGCGCGTCGCGGCCCGCCAGGACGCACGTGCGGAGCGGCTCGCGGCTGAGGTGCGCGACTTCGTCCCGCTGCGCGGAGACGAGCGGGCGCTCGACGTCGGCACCGGCGCCGGCGCCCTGGCACTCGCCCTCGCCCCGCTCGTGCGCGAGGTCGTCGGCCTCGATCCGGTGCCCGAGCTGCTCGAGCTCGCGCGCGAGCGGAGCCTCCCGAACACCGAGTTCGTCGAGGGAGACGGGACGGAACTGCCCTTCCCCGACGGCGCCTTCGACCTCGCGGCCACGCACCGCACCCTCCATCACGTTCGCCGGCCCGGCCTCGTCGTGGCCGAGCTCGCACGCGTGACCCGCGCCGGCGGCCGGGTGTTCGTGGTCGACCAGATCGCGCCCGCCGACTCCGCCGAGGCCGACGCGCTCCATGCTTTCGAGACGACGCGAGATCCCTCGCATTGCCGCCTGCTTTCAGACGCCGAGCTCCAGGGGCTCTTCGCCGCGAACGGGCTCGAGCTCGTCCGCGAGCGGCGCGAGGAGGAACAGCGGGAGCTCGGCGCCTATCTCGACCTCGCCGGCTGCGAGGGAGAGCCTCGCGTCCGGGCCGAGAGCGCAGCCGCCGCAGACCCTCGCGTCCTCCGCGCGGCGGTCGGCTGGTACCTGCTTGCGCGGGCCGGCTAGCCTGCGACGCCGACGGCGCCGCCCTCGAGGGCCGAGAACGCCTCCCGCAGCTGCTCGCGCTCCTGCTCGAGTGCGGTGAACGAGAGCATGAGGCGCCGGTCGCCCTCGGCCGTCAGCCGGAGATGGGCGACTCGAGCGTCACGCTGCGACTGCTCGCGCTCGATCAGGCCCGCGGACTCGGCCCGGCGGACGAGCTCGGTCACCGTGCTCTGCGCGAGCTGCAGCCGGTCGGCGAGCTCGGTGACGGTGGACTGCTCCGTCCCGTCGCGCGAGCCCTTGATCATCATCAGCAGGGTGTACCGCTGGGGCGTGAGCCCGGAGCGGCGGGCGATCTTCTCGCTCCGGCGCAGGAAGTGCCGCAGGGCGGACCTGAACTCGGCCACCGCGATCACGTCCTGGGTCGACAACTGCTCTTGATCGGCCATGGGATGAGTCTATTCGGCTTTCGGGGGACGGGAAAGGACGTGGGCACCACGCGAGAAGACGCGTACAAACACATTCGGCATCGCGTCCTGCAGTGTCCCGAGCGGGCCGTAGAACCACGGGACGGTCGTCTCGCCGCGGCCGTCCTCGAGCGAATGGAGCACGTGCGCCGCGACGTCCTCGGGCCCGATCACGAGCCGCTGCACCGGCCGGGGGAGCCAGGTCTGGGGGAATCCCTCCGTCTCGGCGAACCCCGGCTTCACCGTGTGCACCCGGATCCGCTCGCCCCGCAGCTCGGCGGCGACCGTGCGCGAAAAGGCGAGCTGCGCGTGCTTCGAGGCAGAGTACGGCCCGCTCGGCGGGCCGGACACGACGCCCGAGACCGAGACGATGTTCACGACGTCCGACGGGGCCGCGGCGCGCAGGCCGGGGAGGAACGCGCGCAGGCACCAGATCCCGCCGAGGTAGTTGATCCGGATCAGGCGCTCGATCACCTCGGGATCGCCGTCGAGGAAGCGGGTGCGGCCGGGGATCCCGGCGTTGTTGACGAGGACGCCGATCCGCGGATGGCGCTCGAGGATCCGGGCTGCGGCTGCGTCGACCGCTGCACGGTCGGAGACGTCGCACGGCTCCGCTTCGCCGCCGATCTCCCCTGCGAGCTCCTCGAGCCGGTCGGCACGGCGCGCGAGCAGGACGCAGAGGTCGCCGCGCTCGGCGAGCAGGCGCGCGATCTCGGCGCCGATGCCCGAGGAGGCGCCGGTGACGACGGCGACCCGCCGGCCGGCTACTTCTTCCGGCACGTGCGCACCCGCATTCGCGCGGTGACGCTGTGTCCGTGGCGGGTCACCGCAACCGCGGAGAGGACGTGACGGCCGCCGCGCAGCTTCCCGAGCGTCCCGTCCCAGAGGTGCACCGGCCCGCGCACCGCCTTCGAGGTCTTGCGGCCGTCGAGCAGGAAGCGCACGCGCTTGATCCCGTCCGGCGCGCCGGCCGCGAGGAGCAGTTCGTCGCCCTTTCGCACGCATGCGCCGCTCGAGGGCAGCAGCCAGGTCGCCGTCGGCTTCTTCACGACGTGCAGCTTGGAGGCCGTCGTGCGCGTGTTGGGCATCAGCTTCTTGCCCATGGTGTCGATGTTCTTCGACTCCTGGAAGTCGGACGACGCGGACAGCACCTGGCGGCGCCCGGCGCGCAGCAGCGGCGCGCTGTTCGGCAGCGGGATGATTGCGATCCCGGTGATCGGGTCGTACTCGGCCGGCGCTACGAGGACGCCGTGGTACCCGATCACAATCGAGTACGGGTCGACCCCGGACTGCCGGTCGAGCGTCTTGAGCACGATCGTCGGCCGCCCGGCCGTGACGGTCTTCGTCAGCAGTCGCAGCGAGGGCGGCGTGACGTCGTTGACCCACGACTTGAGGACGTAGCTGCCCGCGTAGCTCTGGGTCGTGAGGACGTCGTGGCCGGAGTCGACCGAGATGTAGTAGCGCTGGACGCGCGGGAACTCGGCGCCGGCGGCCGAGACCGGCAGGCCGTAGTCGAGGGTGAGGCCGTTGACGTCGACCGGCGTGCCGGCGTATCCCTGCACGCTGCTCTCGTCCCGCGCGCCGAGGAAGAAGGGGTCGACGTAGCCGTCCTGGAGGAGCACCGAGACGCCGGCGTTGGCGACGGGCTTCTTCACGTCGAGCGCGTAGACCTGCTCCGCGCCGTCCTCGTTCATCGGCGGGGTCCCCGGGCTGACCCCGAACGGCGCGACGGGCCACCTGTAGGTGCTCACGCGGCTCGTGCCCTTGCTCGTGTCGCCGGCGACGAGCCCGTGCAGCGGCTTGACCGGATCGGCGACGAGCGCCGGCTTGTCGACGAAGAAGAGGTAAGGGATCCGCCGCACCTGCGTCCCCTTCTGGAGCTCGACGAAGCCGTAGTCCTCGCCCTGCACGGCGCTCGGCGTCACGACGGCCGCGATCGGGAAGTCGACCGTCCCGCCGGGAGCGACGGTGACGTTGCCGGGCGTGAGGAGCGACGCCCCGCTCGTGGCGGCCTGCGCGACGACGCTCACCGACCAGAGGCCCGCTCCTCCGCCCGCGTCCGAGACCTGCACGAGCAGCGGCTTCTGGACGGTGCTCGAGCCGGGGGAGACGTTGTCGAACGACAGCGTCGCCGGCTGCGTGAACAGGAGCGGGTCGGTCGCGCGCGGCAGCCACACGAGCCCGCCGCCCTCCTCGGGCACGGGCGCTTCCTGGGTACGGGCCGTGTCGGCCCATGCGGCCCCGGCGGTCGAGACGAGCGCCGACTTGACGTCGGCGGGCGTCCACGTCGGGTGCAGCTCGAGCAGGAGCGCCGCGGCGCCCGCGACGTGCGGCGTGGCCATCGAGGTTCCGTCGAAGACGGCGAAGCGCGACTTGTCGGTGTTCGGCAGGGTCGAGGAGAGGACCTGTCCGCCCGGCGCCGCGACGTCCGGCTTGAGGTCGTGGGCGAAGTCGGTCGGGCCGGAGGACGAGAAGCTCGTGATCATGCCGCTCCGGCCGGTGCCGAGGTCCTGTACGGCGCGTCCGATCGTCACCGTGGTCTGTCCGTTCGTCCCGTCGGCGAACGAGCGCAGCCGCTGCGCGTCGAGGTCGGAGATCATCCCGGCCGGCACCGCGAGCGGGATCGGGATGACGTTCGCCTCGCCCGAGCGGTTGTCGCCGAGGATCAGCCCGATCGCGCCCGCGGCCTTCGCCTGCAGCGCCTTCGTCTCCAGCGGGCAGAAGCCGCGCGCGGCGAGCGCGATCTTGCCGCTGAGGGAGTGCGCCGGAAGCGTGCCCTTGGGCGACGAGATGTTCTTCGGCGGGCCGCAGAGCAGGGGGTTCACGGGCTTTCCGTCGGTGCCGGTGATCGTCCCGACGTCGACGACCGTCTGCGGCGTGCTCGCCCAGCCCGCCGGCTTCGAGCCCCCGACCGCCCACTGGAACGGGACGCCCTTGAGGTCGGGCGGCGCGCTCGGCGAGGTCGCGTTCAGCGCGGGCGCGAAGACGTGCGTGTTCGACGTGGCGGCGACGGTGATCGCGGCGGGAGCCGTTCCCGGCGAGCCGACCGAGCCGTCCCCGACCTGGTCGCGGTCGTTGCCCGCGGCGATCACGGGCACGACGCCGGCGTCCGTGACGCTCTTGACGGCGGCGATCAGCGCGTCGTTCGCAGGCTCGACCTCGGGGCCGCCGCCCGAGAAGTTGATCACGTCCATCCCGTCCTTCACGGCGGCCTCGAACGCCGCGACGATCTCGGGCGTGTCGGCCGAGTCACCCTGCGGGGTGGGGATCGTGAAGACGCGGTAGTTCCCGAGCCAGGCGCGCGGCGCGACCCCGCGCAGGCCGGTGACCTGCGGGTGGTCGGCGCCGGCGGGAGCCGTCGTCCCCTCCTCGCCCGCCGCGATCCCCGCCACGTGCGTCCCGTGGAAGGAGTCGATCGGGTCGAGCGGGAGCTTCCCCGCCAGACCCGAACCCGGCCCGGGGAACGACTTGGCCACGATGACCTTCGGCGTCGTGTACTTCGTGTTCCCGAGCGGGAAGCCGGACGGATACGCGTAGCCGCTCGGGTTGAAGAACGGGTTCGTCTGGTCGATCCCGTCGTCGACGACGGCGATCTTCATCCCGTGGCCGTCGGCGCCGAGGGACTGCTCCACCTGCGGCGCGCCGATCACGCTCGGCGACGTGTCGTCGGCCATCGTGTAGTGGAGCACCGGATAGATGCGCGAGAAGGTGCCGAGGCCCATCAGCTTGGGGAGGCTGGCGTCGGGCAGGCTGACCGTGACCGCGTCGAGCAGGACCCGGAAACGCTCCTGGACGCGCGCCTGCGGGATCTCCGCACGAAGTTCCTGCACCGCCCGCGCCTGCGCGGCGGCGAGCTCGGCGAGGTAGGCGCGCGCGGTGGAGCTGTGGATCGCGAGCTTGCGCCGGCCGCCGAACGCGTAGAGCCCGCGACCGTAGCGACGCGCGAGCGGGGGCAGCGGCAGCGAGGCGATCACGCGCACCCGCTCGTGAGCCGGCTGCAGGTGGATCGTGCCCGGCCGGACCCGCGGGCCGTGCGGGCGGAGATGCGCGAGGTGCGCGAGCGGCGAGCCGGTCGCAGCCGCGGAGACGGGAGCGGCGAAGGCCGCGCACAGCCCGAGCAGGAGGAGGGCGCGGCGCACGACCAACAGGCTAGCGCCCGTTTCGGCGCGTACTAGGATCGCGCCCATGGCCGGACCCTTCGAGGGAAAGCGCGGGCTCGTCGTCGGCGTCGCGAACCGCCGCTCGATCGCCTGGGCGATCGCGCGGCGGCTGGCCGAAGGCGGGGCGCAGCTCGCGTTCACCTATCAGGGCGAGCGGATCGAGTCGACGGTTCGCGAGCTGGCCGGATCGATCGAGTCGCCGCTCGTGACCGAGTGCGACGTGCGCTCGGACGAGGACGTCGCGCGCGTCTTCGGCGAGGTGGGGGATGCATTCGGCGGCGAGCTCGACCTCCTCGTCCATTCCGTGGCGTTCGCCGCGGCCGAAGACCTCGAAGGCCGGTTCACCGACACGCCGCGCGACCGCTTCTGGCTCGCTGTCGACGTGAGCGCGTACTCGCTCGTCGCGTGCGCCCGGGCCGCCGAGCCGCTGCTGGAGAAGGCCGGCGGCGGCTCGATCGTGACGATGACGTACCTCGGCGGCGAGCGCGCCGTGCCGCACTACAACGTCATGGGCGTGGCGAAGGCGACGCTCGACGCCTGCGTCCGCTACCTCGCGTGGGACCTCGGCGAGAAGAACATCCGCGTGAATGCGATCTCGGCCGGACCGGTGCGGACGCTCGCCGCGCGCTCGATCGCCGGCTTCACGACGATGGAGGACATCGTCGAGGAGCGCTCGCCGCTCCGCCGCCACATCACCGCCGACGACGTCGGCTCGGCGGCCGCGTACCTCCTCGGCGACGGGGCTGCGAACGTGACCGGCACGACGCTGTACGTCGACAGCGGCTACCACGCGATGGGTATGTAGAGGTCGCATCAGGGCGTGCGGCGGTGGCCGCAAGCCC
This sequence comes from Gaiellaceae bacterium, assembly GCA_035713675.1. Classification (GTDB taxonomy): domain Bacteria; phylum Actinomycetota; class Thermoleophilia; order Gaiellales; family Gaiellaceae; genus Palsa-739. The sequence continues at coordinate 22,264 of DASSZE010000022.1, forward strand.
TCTGTTCGAGCGGCTCCGGTGTCGTTGTAGCTTGGCTCGGCTGCTCACGCTTCGTGGGTGGTTGCCTTCGCCGGGGACGAGCGGAACGGCAATCGCGAGGCGCGCCCCCACCCGGCGACCCGGCAGGCGTGTGGTCCCGGTGATGACCGAATGCTGCTTCTTACCGGCTAGTTGGTCCGCCGCCGCTTGGGCCCGGGTCGCGGCTTCTGTCATCATCGCTGCTGAGGCGCATGGGATTCGAGGTCGTGGGCAGGGAGGCGGAGCTTGCCTGCCTGGATGCCTTCATCTCCGCTGGCGAACCCGGCCCTGCCGCGTTGGTCCTCGCGGGCGAGGCGGGGATTGGCAAGTCCGTTCTATGGGAGGCGGGGGTCGAGCAGGCGCGCTCGGCGGGACTGGTGGTGCTTGCGTCGCGGGCGGTGGAGGCGGAGCGGACACTCGACGGCGTTGGGCTGGTTGATCTCCTCGAGTTGGTCGTCAACGACGCTCTGCCGGTGCTGCTGACGCCGAGGCGTCGCGCCCTCGAGATTGTGCTGTTGCGCGAGGAGGCGTCTGCGGATCCTGTAGATCGCCGTGCGCTGGCGGTTGCGGTACGCGATCTGCTGCAGCTTGTTTGCCGCGAAGGGCGGCTTCTCCTCGCGATCGACGACGCTCAGTGGCTCGATCCCTTGTCGGCGAGCGCGCTCGCGTTTGCGCTGCGACGCCTCTCTGCCGACGACGTGATCCTGCTCCTCGCGCGACGTGCCGCCGATGGAGTGGGGGCAAAGCCCCTTGAGCAGGCGCTCCCCGGGGATCGGGTTCGACGACTGCGGGTGGGCCCTTTGAGCATGGGAGCGCTCCATCTCCTGCTGCGGGACCGTCTCGGCAAAGCGTTCCCACGCCAGACGCTGGTCCGGATCCAACAGGCGTCCGGCGGCAATCCGTTCTTCGCCCTCGAGCTCGCGCGCGCTCTTGGCGCCGAAGCCGACCCACTCGCGCCGCTTCCCATTCCCGAGACGCTCGAGAGCCTGCTGCGAGCGCGGCTGGCCGGGCTCCCCGGAGCTACCCGTGAGGCGCTCGGGCTGGCGTCGGCGCTTGGTGCGACACCCGTGTCGCTGCTGGAGCGTGCCGACATCGCGCCGGAGGTCCTCGAGCCGGCGGTTGCGCTGCACGCGATCGAACTCGAGGACGGGACGCTTCGTTTCTCCCACCCGCTGCTGGCATCGGTCGTCTACGAAGATCTCGACGGTGCACGGCGGCGCAGCGCCCATGCGACCATCGCCGAGGCCATTGGAGATCCGCTCCTGCGCGCCCGTCACCTCGCGCTCTCGAAGGAAGGACCAGACCCGGAGATTGCAGCGATTCTCGACGATGCGGCAGGGATCGCGACGGCTCGCGGGGGCGCGGCTGCGGCGGCCGAGCTCGCGGAGCACGCCATCCGGTTGACACCGTCCGAAGCAGCTGACGAGCGTCGGCGACGCGAGCTTGCGGCGGCGCGTGCGCATCAGGCGGCGGGGGAGTGGACTCGCGCGCGGGTGCTCGCGACCGATCTGCTCGCCGAGACGGAGGTCGACTCACTGCGCGCGGAAGCCCTTGTCCTTCTGTCCGAGCTGGAGAGCGTGGATCGCGCAACAGAACTACTCGAGCAAGGCCTGCTCGAGGCGGGCTCGCAGCCGACGCTCCAGGCGCTGATCCACTGTCGTCTGGCGTGGATGAAGCGCTTTCGGGGCGGCTCCGAGCACGCGGCTACGGCGCTCGAGCTCGCCGAGCGCTTGGGAGACGACGAGTTGCGAGCGCGTGCCCGCGCGGTACAGGCCGTCCTTGAGTGGTTCGCCGGTAGGGGAGATGCCTCGGGCGATCTTCCTGCCCTCGCCCAACACCTGCCGGCCGCACTCGGCTCCGAACGCCTGGTACAGGAGGCGACACAGGCGCTCGTAAACACCCTCGCGCCAACGTCCGAGCGGGATCAGGTGCGGACGACGCTCGAATGGGAGTACTCGGACTGGCGCGATCGCGACGAGCCGCGTGCCGCGCGTGCTCTCTGGGGCCTCTCCTGGGTCGAGTTCTGGGCCGGCAATTGGAAGGTCGCGGCCGAGCACGCTGCTCGCGCGTACGACATCGCGATCCAGTACGGCCTCGAGGTTCCGCAGGACCACCTCCCGCTTGCCGTCATCGCCGTTCACCGCGGCCAGCTCGAGCTGGCGCGTGAGCACTCGGAGCGCGCGCTCGAGCTCGCCGAAGAGCAGTTCGGCTTCCATCCACCCCAGCACATGGCGGTTCTGGGCCTCGTCGCAGCCTGGAGCGGAGACCGCTCTGGCGCGCTCGAGTGGTTCGAGAAGGCCGAGCGACGGGCGGCGGTGCTCGAGTGGCACGAACCGAGTGTTCGCTGGTGGACTGCGGACTACGCCGAACTGCTCCTCGAGCTCGGCCGGATCGACGACGCGGTTCGTCTCGTCGATGCTTGGGAAGCGGATGCAGTGCGAGTCACTCGCGAGTGGGTGCTCGCACACGTGACCCGTTGCCGGGGGCTCGGCGCGGCCGCGGGCGGGGACGTCGAGAAGGCACTCGCCTTGCTGACCGGGGCGGTGACCGAGCACGAGGCCGTTGGAGATCTTTTCGGCAGGGCACGAGCGCTTCTCGTACTCGGGGCTGTCAGACGTCGCGCACGCCAGAAGCGGCCCGCCCGGGAGGCCATCCAGGGAGCACTCGAGGCCTTTGAGGCGATCGGCGCCTCCCGCTGGGCGGAGAGGGCACGCGCCGAGCTCTCCCGGGTCGGCGGCCGCACGCGGGCGGTGGGGTTGACGGCAGCCGAGCGCCGTGTCGCAGCCCTCGTGGCCGAGGGCAAGACGAACCGCGAAGTTGCGAGCGCGCTGTTCCTCGGCGAGCGGACCGTGGCGAGCCACCTGACGCACATCTACGCAAAGCTCGGCGTGCGCTCACGCACCGAACTGGCTCGGCGACTGCGCGCGAACGAGCCGACGTAAGCGGTTCAAAGTTCAGATGTTCTGACGTTTCCATGGCGGCGCGAACGCCATAGCGTCGGGTGCGTGCCGAGCTACCTCGTCGAGACCTACCTCGCTCGCGGTCACGAGGCAGAGCGCGCCGCCTATGAGCGACGGGCACGCGCGGCAGCGGAGACGTCGAGACACGAGAAGGCGCACGTCCGCTTCGACCGCTCCATCTACGTCCCCGCGGACGAGATCTGCTTCTACGTCTTCGACGCACCCTCAGCCCGCCACGCTGCACGAGCTGCGGCCGGCGCGGGACTCGACGCGATCCGCGTTACCGAGGCAATCGCATCCCCAAAGGAGGAGAAATGAAATCGAGATCAGCTGTGGTGCTCGCCGGTCTCCTGATCGCCGCCGCGACAGCGGTGGGAACGGCGAGCGCAGATGGGCGGACACTCGCCGGCCAGTTCTGCTCGAACGCGAACGCCATGCCCGCGCCGGGGGCGTGCATCCAGCTCTCCGACGGCGGGCAGACCGCCCAGGGCTACACCGACTCATCGAATCGCGTGCTCACGCTCAGGCCGGGTGTGTACTGGCTGACCGTGAACGACAACAGCTCGAAGCACAACTTCTCGCTCGAAAGCCCGGACGGAACCGACCAGGACATCACCGGAGTCGCCGACACGCCGGGTTCGGTGACTGTGAAGGTCAATCTCACGCCCGGCACCTGGGTCCTGTTCTGCGAGCCGCACAGGGCGATGGGCATGTACATCGACCTCAACGTGGGCGGCGTTGGACAGGTCGGGTAACCGGACGTAGACACGATGCGGGCAGTCGAGCCATCCAACTCTCGCTTTCGCCGGCGCGGCCGCCTCGACCGCGCCGGTGCGAGAGTGGTCGCCGTAGGTGATCGCGCACCCGTTACGCGGCGCGGGTTGCAGATCGCATTGGGGTTCCTCTGGCTGCTCGACGGTGCGCTCCAGCTGCAGCCGTTCATGTTGCGAGCGAGCTTCGCCCGGCAGGTCCTCGACCCGTCGAGTGACGGACAGCCCCACTTCGTTGCCGGGCCGGCTCACTGGGCCGCGAACCTGATCGCAGCCCATCCCGTCGTCTGGGACATTCCGTTCGCGACCACCCAGCTGTTGCTTGGGATCGGGATGCTTTTCCCGCGCACGGCACGGCTCGCGCTTTTTGCGTCCGTCCCGTACGCACTCGGAGTCTGGTTCTTCGGAGAAGGCCTCTCCGGGCTCGCTAGTGGAAACGCCAGCCTGCTCAGTGGGGCGCCCGGCGCGGTGCTCCTCTACGCGGTCATTGCACTCGCGGCCCGTCCGCGCAATGGTCGTTCGGATCTTCCAGCTGCAGCCTGGCTTCGGGGCGCGTGGGCGACAGCCTGGATCGGAGCCGCGCTCCTCCAAGCACTCCCCAAGAACAACGACGGAGCCGACGTCGCCAGCGCCATGCTCGCCAACGGCTCGCCGAGCTGGCTCTCCCGCTTCGAGACATCAAGCGGCGTCTGGACAAGCCGCCACGGCGCCCTGGTCGTCATGACGCTTGTCGCAGTCGAGGCGGTGATCGGACTGACCATTCTCTACGACCGGACCCTCACGCTGGGTGTCGCGGCCGGATTCGCGGGCGCGCTCGCAATCTGGATCCTCACCCAGAACCTCGGCGCGTTGTACACGGGCCAGGCGACCGACCCGAACACCGCGCCGCTCATTGCGCTGATGGCGCTGGCGCTACTCGGAGGTGTGCGCCGCCCGCTCCGCGTCGCCCGCGCAAGACCACATCGGACTACCGCAGCAACCTCGTAGGAGAGTTCCGCTCAGCTTTCGTGACCGGTCGGCGGTAACGGCCCCTCCCGGTGAGGCCCGGTGATGACGTGCCTCAGTTGGCGCCCGGCAAATGCCCTGCAAATCCGCAGGTACGCCTCATCCGATGGGCATGTAGGGGATTGCCGCGAGTTGCTGGGGCGTGTTCACACGTTCGCGGGCGGCGCGGAGAGGGGATCGGGCAGGATCCGCTCGGCGGCGCGCGCGAGTGTGCCGGCGCCGGGACGCCAGAGCCGGGGGCGCTCGCCGCTGTCCGCGTCGACGGAACGGGCGAGGATGAAGAGCAGGTCGCCGAGCCGGTTGAGATAGGCGAGCAGGTGCGGGTTGACGGGCTCGCGCCGGGCGAGGGCGACGCTCCGGCGCTCCGCCCGCCGACAGCTCGTGCGTGCGAGATGGAGCCGCGCCGAGGCTTCGGAGCCGCCGAGGAGGACGAAGGTGCGAAGCGGCGCCAGTTCGTTGTTCGCCTGCTCGCAGGCGCGGTCGAGCCACTCCACCTGCTCCCGCGTGACCCGCAGTCGGGGACGCTCGGCCGGCTCGTCCGGGATGGCGAGGGCTGCGCCCAGGTCGAACAGGTCGTTCTGGACGCGGCCGAGCCAGGGGCGGAAGCGCGAGCGGGCAGGTAGCGAAACGAGGGCGAGGCCGACGGCGGCGTTCAGCTCGTCGACCTCGCCGTATGCCTCGACCCGTGGGTCGCACTTGGGCAGACATCACCCGCTGCCGAGGCTGGTCGTGCCCTGGTCGCCTCCTCGGGTGACGACCCGGTCGAGGTTGATCGGCTCGTCCAGGGGCCGGCGACGGCTCTGCGTGCTCATGCGGCCACCGCGTTTGCCGGCGCGACGGCGACCCAGCCGGCCAGCGGCGGATCCCGGTCGCAGCCGTCGCACGGATCGACACGCGCGCCCCTCGCATCGACATCGACGGTCTCGTCGCCACTCGATCGTGAACCTATTTGCGTTCCGGGCCGTGAGCGTCTTTTATCCCGGGGTGCCGTTCGGCCACCGGCTCTTCTCGATCCTCACGATTCCGCAGCGTCTACTGATCGCCTCGGCGTTCGCCTACGCCGCCGTGTTCGCCGGGATCCTCGCCTTCGGCCGACCCGGGCTCGGTCTCGGGCAGGCCTTCTTCGTGCCGATCGTGCTCGTGGCCGCGGCGAGCAGCCCGATCCTCGGCGCGCTCGCAGGGGCCGGAGCGCTGTTCCTCTACGAGCTCGCGATCCACGACAGGGCGGGGGACCTCGCGTGGGCCGACTTCACGCACGCCCCGGCGGTGAGCCGACTCGTGACCTTCGTGGCCGTCGGCGCGCTCGCAGGCTTCCTCGCCCGCCGCGGCCGCCTCATGCTCGCGCAGTCGCTGTACGTGCTCGAGGACCTCGTCGAGATCGCGCACGGCCGGCTCGAGGACGCCGGCCTGGAGGAGGCTCCTCCCGAGGTGCCGACCGAGACGCTAGCCGGCTGATCGCGGCTCGACGCTCACGGCTCCCCGTTCGACGCGCACGATCCAGCGCCGGCCGAACGCGTGGACGCCGTCGAGCGAGAGCCCCTCGAGCCAGGCCGGGACCTCGCGGGCCTCGGAGCGGAGCACTCGCGTGGCGCGGTCGGCCTCCAGCCCGAGCACGACCTGGAGGAGCAGGATGGGTGTTGCGGCGGCCCACGCCTGTGGCATCGAGGCGGTCGGATAGACGACGGGGAAGCCGACGTCTTCCCGCCCGAAGCCCGCGAAGACCTCCGGCAGGCGATGGTCGAAGTGCGCCGCGGCCTCGACCATGGCCCGCAGGATGCGGGCCGCGTCGTTCCGGCGGCCGCTGCGGGCGAGGCCCGCTGCGACGAGCGAGTTGTCGTGCGGCCAGACCGTCCCGTCGTGGTAGACGAGCGGGTTGTACGCACGCTCCCCGACGGCCATCGTCCGCACGCCCCAGCCCGACCAGAGGCCGTCGCCCATGAGCTGGTCGGCGACCGCCCCGCGGCGCTCTTCCGGGACGATGCGGCTCCACAGGAGGTGACCGGCGTTCGAGGTGAGCGAGTCGATCGGCCGCTTGTCGCGGTCGAGCCCCAGGGCGTAGAACCCGCGCTCGTCGAGCCAGAAGGCCGCGTCGAAGCGGCTCCGCAGCGCGGCCGCCTCCTCCTCCAGCCGCGCCGCCGTCGGCTCGTCCGCCCAGACCTCGCGGGCGAGCTCGGCCACTCGCAGTTTCGCGTCGTACACGTACCCCTGCACCTCGACAGGCGCGATCGGCGGCTCGGCGAGCGAGCCGTCGTGGAACGCCATCGAGTCCTCCGAGTCCTTCCACGTCTGGTTCGAGAGGCCGTTCACGGCGCGTCGCCGGTACTCGACGAAGCCGTCGCCGTCGGGGTCGGCGGGGCCGTCGATCCAGGCCAGAGCGCGTCGAGCCGCTTCTTCGAGCTGCACGGGAAGCGTGGGATCGCCGGTCCAGCGCCAGAGCTCCGAGAGCAAAACGAGGAACAGAGGTGTCGCGTCGACCGTCCCGTAGTAGCGGTCGGCCCAGGCGAGCGCCCCCTTGCCGCGCCGCAGCTCGTGCATGATCTTGCCGGGCTCGGCGTCGCGCTCGGCGTCGTCGGAGGTCGCCTGCGTCGCGGCCAGCACCCGCAGCGTCCCCGCCGCGAGGTCCGGGCCGAGCAGCAGCGACTGGAGCGAGGAGACGATCGCGTCGCGCCCGAAGACCGTCATGAACCACGGCGTCCCGGCCGCGAGCAGCTCGCCGTCCGCGATCTCCGGGACGCGCATCCGCAGTGATGCAAGGTCCGCGAGCGAGCGGTTCCACGTCCGCACGAGGTCGTCCCAGTGGGCGGACAGCTCGGGAGCCTGCCGCTGCCGGGTTCGCAGCGAGCGCTCCGCGCGACTGCGCTCCTCGTCGAGCTCGCGTCCGACGGATTCGGCCGTCGGCGTGCTCACAGCGTCGAGCTGCGGCTGGACCCCGACGACGAGCTGCCACCGGGCGCCGGGCTCCAGGGACAGCGCAAACCGGGCCACGCCGTCCGACTCCTCGAACGGCTCCGAGAGATGGACCACCGTGCGGGCGGGGAAGGACGCGTCCGAGAAGACGAGGGCCCCGTCCGCGGCGCGTTCCGCGGGGCGGGGCTCCGGGAGCCTCACGTCCGCCGGCTCCCCGAAGCCCGGCTCGAGCTGCTTCACGAGGAAGATGTCCGCGAAGTCCGCGGCGAGCTCCAGCCCCAGCTCGACGTCGACGCGGCGCCGGCCCGTGTTCTCCACGAGGATCCGCTCTTCCATGCAGGCGCCGACGAACCGCTCGCGCTGCACGGCGAGTTCGTTCGGCCGAAGGCCGCCGGCGAGCGGGTTGCGGAGCACGAAGCGGGCGAGGTACGGCAGCCGGTGGTCGTGCGAGAGCGGATCCAGCCGCGCGCCCGCGAGGGTCAGCAGCGAGCGCGAGAGGAAGCGCGTGTCGGAGGCGAAGAAGCCGGAGGCGGTCGCCAGCCCGTCGACGTCGCCGCGCTCGTCGCAGACGCAGAAGGTGGACCCGTCGAGAACCGTGACCGGCAACGCGGAGACGACCGAGTATGACGCGTTTCGCAGCCGAGATCAGCTAGACCTTCCCGGCGATGAGGCGGTCGCTCCGCGTTCTCCTGGCCTCGCTGACGCTGCTCGTGCTTGCGTCGACGGGCCAGGCCGCGGTCGGGCGGCGTCTGGGGCCGGAGCGGATCTCGCTGGGGCGCTCGGAGCGGGGGAGGTTGATCGTCGCCTATCGCACGGGCAGCCCAGCCGGCGTGCCGGTCCTGGTGGTCGGCTGCATCCACGGCACGGAGTGCGCCGGCATCGCGATCGCCCGCGCGTTGGAGCGCGTTCACACCGATCTCGACCTCTGGGTCGTCCCGAACCTCGACCCGGACGGATATGCCGCCGGGACGCGCCAGGACGCGCGCGGCGTCGACCTGAACCGGAACTGGTCGTCGCAGTGGCCCGGCGGCGGCCGTCCGTGGGACACCTACTACCCCGGGCCGCGGCCGTTCTCCGAGCGTGAGACGCGCATCGCCCGCAACCTGATCCTGCGGATCCGGCCGCAGGCGACCGTCTGGTTCCACCAGCACATGGATCTCGTCTGGGCCTGGGGGCAGAGCACCGGCGGGGGGCGGATCTACGCCCGCGCGGCGGGAATGCGCTTCTACCACCACCACTGGCTCCGGGGCACGGCGGTCAACTGGCAGAACCATCACCTTCCCGGCACCGCGTCCTTCGTCGTCGAGCTCCCCGCGGGCAGCCTCTCCCCGGCGCAGGTAAGCCGTCACGTCCACGCCGTGCTCACGCTCGGCGCGTCGCTGTCGCCGTAGTCAGCCGCCGCTGATCGCGGCGATCACGTCGAGGCGCGAGCGCTCCGCCACCGGCGAGTCGAGGCCGGCGCGCTCGCCGTCGACGTAGACGTGGATGTGGTTGCGCAGCACCGGGCCCTCCGCGACCAGACGGTCGCGGAGGCCCGGCCACTGCGCCTCGAGCCGGTCGATCACCTCGAGCACGGTCGAGCCGTCCACCTCGGGCTTGCGCGAGAGCCCGGGGAAGAGCGGCGTCAGCGTTCCCGGCAGGCGGACGTCCACCACGTCAGTCGACGATCGCGACGTCGATCGAGGAGATCGAGGGCAGATAGCTCGCGATCTCCGTCCACGTCTCGCCTTCGTCGGCGCTCGCGAACACCTGGCCGGTGCTCGTGCCGAAGTAGACGCCGGGGACGTCGTGCGTGTCGATCGTCATCCCCTGGCGCAGGACGCCGAGGTGCGCGTTCTCCTGCGGCAGGCCCGTGCGCATCGGTTGCCAGCTCGAGCCGGCGTCGCGGGTGCGCCAGACGGTCGCCTTGCCGTCGTGCATCGTCCGCCCGTGCCCGCCGTCGACGGGGATCACGTAGAACGTCTCGCGGTCGTGCGGGTGCGCGGCCGCCGCGAAGCCGAAGTCGCCCGGCAGGCCCTCCGTGATCTCCGTCCACGACTTGCCGCCGTCGTCGGAGCGGTGCATGCCGACGTGGTTCTGCTGGTACATGCGCTCCGGGTCGGAGGAGCGGACGAGCTTGTGCACGCAGAAGCCGACGTCCTCCCACTCCGCCGGCCAGTCGCGCCGCAGGCCCTTGTTGCGCGGTGTCCACGACGAGCCGCCGTCCTCCGTCTCGAAGGCGCCGATGCCCTGCACGATCGCGAAGAAGTTGTCGGAGTCGCCGGGGTCCGTGACGAAGCCGGAGATGCCGAGATGGCCGGGCGGCTGGTTCGCGGGATCGTCCCACGCCTCGCTGCCGTGCTGCCCGGAGAGGGTCGACAGCAGCGACCACGTCTTGCCGTCGTCGCGGCTCTCGAAGATGCCCGGCGCCTCGGCGCCGACGAGCAGCCGGTCGCCTGCGCGCGCGAGCGTCGAGACCTTCGAGACCTTGCGGCCGTCCTCGTCGCCGTAGGTCAGGCCCTCGCTCGACTGCTCCCAGGTCTCGCCCAGGTCGCTGCTGCGCCAGACGGTGGAGCCGTGCCACTCGCTCGCGGCGGCGGCGTAGATCGAGCCGGTCTTCGGGTCGAAGATGCTGTGGTAGATCGGCCAGGCTTCGCAGTACGGGCCGCGCAGTGTCCAGTCGCGGCGGTCGTCGCTCTCGAGCACGAACGTGCCCTTACGGGTGGCGACGGTCAACAGGGTCTTCGGCATCGTGCCTCCTCGGCGTTCGCGGGACTAGCGGGAGTGTCGCATCAGAGACCGCGCGGCCGTCCGAAAGTCATCGCTCGGACGGCCGCCGTCTCCGATCGGGCTCAGCCGGCGAGCGGCTTGCCCGTCTCGAGCAGGGTCTTCAGCCCGCTGAGGATGTACATCCAGCCGCCGGCGACGCTCTCCGCCGTCTTCGGCGCGCTCTCGAGCTGGTCGTGGACGACGGTCAGCTTCGTGACCCCGCCGTCCTGCGGCTCGATCTCCCAGGTCACGCGGCTCGGATCCTCCGCGGCCATGTCGGGGTCGTAGGCGGCGACGAAGCGGTGCACGAGCTTGCTCGGGGGATCGGACTCGAGCACCTCCTCGTCCCACTCCGTGCCGCCGATGTTGGAGAAGCGGCGGCCGCCCCTGATCTCGATGCGGGCGCCGTAGAAGTACTGCTGGGTGAACTCCGGCTTCGTGATCGCATCCCAGATCTGCTCCGGGGTGGCGCGGATGAAGACGGAGTACACCTGCGTCGTGAGAGCCGTCATCGTGCTCATGCGGTTTCCTCCAGTTCGTGCTTGAGATCGGCGAGCGCCGCGACGCGGTGCTCCGTGTACTTGTCGATCCACCGGTCGTGGATCAGCCGGATCGGCACGGGGTTGAGGAAGTGGAGCTTCTCCCGGCCTTCCCGGCGGGTGACGACGATCCCGGCGTCCTCGAGCACGCGGAGGTGCTTCATCACGCCGAAGCGGGTCATCTCGAGCTCCGACTCGAGCTCCGTGAGCGTGCGGCCGTCGCGCTCGAAGAGCCGGTCGAGGAGGTGGCGCCGCGTGGAATCGGCGAGTGCCTTGAAGACCCGGTCGTCGTCGTCCATGCGGCGATCTTACGTGACCATAAGGTCACATGTCAACGTCTAACCATCCCGGGCCTCCGGCAGTCTCAGCTTTGTGGGGAGTCGGGCCCACGAACCTGACTTGAAACACGGAAGGCGACGGGTCTATCGTCAACTCCGCTTACTCCCACTGGAGGCGGAGGCAAGGGGAATCGAGGGTAGGAGGGGAGCTAATGAAAGGCAGCAAGCATCGCCTCTTGGCGATTGCGACAGTGCTCGCAGCCGCGGCGGCGCTCGCCGTCGGGCTGAGCATCGCTTCGGCAGGCACCACGCACGTCAAGGCCGCAGCCGCAACGGTCAAGGCGCCGCCGGTGCCGAACGCGAAGGCGATCAAGAAGAAGTACGGCGGGCAGACCATCACCTTCATCGGTGACTCGGTCGGCGGCAGCCATACGCGCGATCTCGCGATCGCGAAGCGGTTCACGCACGACACCGGCATCAAGGTGAAGGTCGTCCCGCATCCGACGGCTTCCGACGCGTCGTATTCACAGCTCGCGAGGATCTTCTCCTCGCACTCGTCGTCCATGGACGTGGCGATGTACGACGTCGTGTGGGTCGGCGCGTTTGCACCGTGGCTCGTGAATCTGAGGCCCGCGCTCAACGCGGACGCGAAGATCCAGGCGCCCGGGATCATCAAGAACGACACCGTCCACGGCAAGCTCGTCGCGATGCCGTGGTTCGGCGACTTCGGGATGCTCTATTACCGCAAGGACCTGCTCAAGAAGTACGGCTACAGCGGGCCGCCCACGACCTGGTCGCAGCTCTTCTCGATGTCAAAGAAGATCCAGGCCGGCGAGCGTGCCTCCAACCCGAGCTTCAGCGGGTTCGTGTTCCAGGGCAACGCCTACGAGGGGCTGACGTGTGACGCCCTCGAGTGGATCGCCTCTTCCGGCGGCGGCCACTTCATCGACAACGGCAAGGTGACGATCGACAACCCGAAGGCGATCAACATCCTGAACCAGATCCGCAGCCAGATCGGCGTCACGACGCCGCGGGGCGTGACTTCGTATCAGGAGGGTGAGTCGCAGACCGCGTTCACCGACGGGAACGCCGCCTTCGAGCGCAACTGGCCGTATGCGTACTCGCTCAACGAGGCCACCGGCTCGAAGGTCAAGGGGAAGGTCGGCGTCGCTCCGCTGCCGCACGGCCCCGGCGGTCACTCGGTGGCCACGGTCGGCGGCTGGCAGCTCGGCGTCTCGAAGTACTCGAAGCACAAGGGAGCGGCGATGGAGTTCGTCCGCTACGCGACGAGCAAGCCTGTCGAGCGGTTCAACACGATCACGAACTCGAACGTGCCGAGCATTCCGTCCCTGTCCAAGGACAAGGCATTCGTCAAGAAGTACGCGCCGTACCTCAGCCCGGCGACGGCCAACGTGCCGCGCGCGGCGCGGCCGTCCAGCGTCCTCGGCAAGAACTACAACGAGGGCTCGCAGTTCATCTACCAGGCGATGAGCCGCATCCTGAACGGCACCCCGGCGCAGAACGTCCTGCCCGGTCTCAAGGCCCAGCTGCAGTCCGTCCTGAAGTAGTCCGCACGCTGAGCTACGACGAGGGAGGATGACATCCGTCATCCTCCCTCGTTACTTCCCATGGCATCCGTAGCCGCCCCAGCCCCGCCGCGCCGCCGCCGCCGCCGGACGAAGCTCCAGCGCCGGCAGACGCGCGTCGCGTGGCTGTTGCTCCTGCCGTCGCTCGCGGTCGTCGCGCTCGTCGCGCTCTATCCGCTCGGCAAGACGATCTACACGAGCTTCACCAACCAGGAGTTCCTCGCGCTCGAGCCGACCCAGTGGGTCGGCCTCGCGAACTACCGGGCGCTGATCCACGACAGCTTCTTCCGCAGCGCCGTCTGGACGACGGTCAAGTTCACGCTGATCACGGTCTCCATCGAGTTCGCGCTGGGGCTCGCGATCGCCCTCGTCGTCAACTCGAAGTTCCGCGGCCGCGGGCTCATGCGCGCCGTGATGCTCGTGCCCTGGGCGATCCCCACCGTCGTCGCCGCGCAGATGTGGAAGTGGATGCTCGACGACACGTTCGGCGTGATCAACGACCTCGGGATGCGGCTCCATCTGCTCTCGCACCCGCACGCGTGGATCTCCGATCCGAGCACGTCGCTCGCCTCCGTCTGCGCGGTCGACATCTGGAAGACCACGCCCTTCGTCGCCCTGCTCCTGCTCGCGGGCCTGCAAGTGATCCCGCAGGACCTCTACGAGGCGGCCGAGGTCGACGGCGCGAACGCGCTGCAGCAGTTCTGGCGGATCACCTTCCCGCTGCTCAAGCCGGCCATCCTCGTGACGCTCATCTTCCGCACCCTGGACGCGCTGCGCGTCTTCGACGTCTTCTACGTCTTCTTCGGCAACCGGCCCGACACCCAGACGATGGCGATCTACGCGCAGAGCACGATCGTCTCGGTCGGCCATGTCGGGTACGGCTCCGCCATCAGCGTCGCGATCTTCGTGATCATCGCGATCTTCGTCGTCATCTACGTGACCCTGAACAGGGTGGCCGGCGAGGAATGAGCACCGCCGCCGAAGCCGTACGCCCCGTCGCGCGGCCGGTGAGCCTCAGCCGCCGGCTGCGCAAGAACCCGCTCGGGCGCTTCTTCGCCCGGATCCCGTTCTACATCCTGATCGCGGCGATCTTCGTCTACGCGCTGTTCCCGTTCTACTGGGTCGTCCGCTCGTCGTTCACGCCCGAGGTGAACCTGTTCCAGACGCCGATCCAGTACTTCCCGGACCACCCGACCCTGGCCAACTACCGCGGGGCGCTGAGCGCGAACTTCTTCACCGACGCCCTGCTCAACTCCGTGATCGTCGCCGGATCGGTCACGCTCCTGTCGCTCGCGATCGGCTCGTCCGCAGCCTTCGCTCTCGGCCGCTTCAAGTTCCACGGACGGTCGTTCGTGATGTACCTCGTGCTGTCGATGACGATCTTCCCGCAGATCGCGATCCTCGGCGCGCTCTACACGATGATCACGAAGTTCAACCTCTACGACACGCTGGGGGCACTGGTCTTCAGCTATCTGATCTTCACCCTGCCGTTCACGATCTGGGTGCTGACGAGCTTCATGCGGACGCTGCCGGGAGACCTCGAGGAAGCCGCGTACGTCGACGGAGCCACGCCGCTGCAGGTCTTCTGGAAGGTGCTCCTGCCGCTGATCGCCCCGGGCCTCGTCACGACCGGGCTGCTCGCGTTCATCTCGGCCTGGAACGAGTACCTCTACGCCCTCTCGTTCATCCAGTCGCCCGGGAACTACACCGTGCCCCTTGCGATCACGTCGTTCGTGAGCCCCACGGGCAGTTCGTTCGCGGTCCCGTGGGGCCAGATCATGGCGGCGACCGTGATCGTCACGCTGCCGCTGATCATCCTGGTCCTCGTCCTCCAGAAGAGGATCATCGCCGGGCTCACCGCCGGCGCCGTCAAGGGCTAGCGCTCTCTAGACGACAGCTTCGCGCGCCTCCGGGTCGAAGAAGTACAGGCGGCTCGTGTCCACGACGAGCTCGGCGGAGTGGCCGATCGCGATGTGCGTGCGCGGGCTGACCCGCGCGCACATCCGCATCTTCCCGACGCCGTCGCCGTTGCCGCCGAGATGGACCGCGGCGTCCTCCCCGACGTCAGCGGTGGCCGCACTCGAGACCACGCCCGTCGCGCTCGTGCCGAAATACAGCAGGACGTCTGCTCCGAGAGGCTCGGTCAGGTCAACCTCGACCTTCATCCGCCGGTCGCTCGGAGCCCCCGACTCGAGGCTCGCGTCCTCGAAGTCCTCCGGCCGGACACCGAGGATGATCGGCTTGCCGACGTACTCCTTCAGTCGCGGCCTGTTTCGGGCGACGCTGTCGTCGACCGCCAGGCGATACTCGCCGAAGGCGACGGAGTAACGACCGTTCTCCCGCTCGAGCTGCGCCTCGACGAGGTTGATCGCCGGAGAGCCGATGAAGCCGGCGACGAACTCGTTGGAGGGCTTGTCGTAGAGCACCTGCGGCGTGTCGACCTGCAGCAGGCGCCCGGCGTTCATCACGGCGACGCGGTCGCCCATCGTCATCGCCTCGACCTGGTCGTGGGTCACGTAGATCGTCGTGGTGTTGAGCCGGCGCTGGAGCTGGTGGATCTCCGCGCGCATCTGGACGCGCAGCTTCGCGTCGAGGTTCGACAGCGGCTCGTCCATCAGGAAGGCGTCCGGCTCGCGCACGATCGCGCGGCCCATGGCGACCCGCTGGCGCTGGCCGCCCGAGAGCGCCTTGGGCTTCCGTTTCAGGAACTGCTCGATCTCGAGGGTCTTCGCCGCGTCCTGGACGCGTCGCTTGATCTCCGTCTTCGGCATGTGGTGGAGCTTGAGGCTGAACGCGAGGTTCTCCTCGACCGTCATGTGCGGGTAGAGCGCATAGCTCTGGAAGACCATCGCGATGTTGCGCTCCTTCGGCGTGAGGTCGTTGACGATCCGGTCGCCGATCCGGATGTCGCCCGCCGTGATCTCCTCCAGCCCGGCGACCATCCGGAGCGCAGTCGTCTTGCCGCAGCCCGACGGGCCCACGAGCACCATCAGCTCCCCGTCCTCGATCTTCAGGTCGAGGTCGAAGACGGCCTGCGTGCCGTCGCCGTAGACCTTGGAGACGTCGACGAACTCGATCTCTGCCACTTCAACCCTCCCGTGGCCGCGAGCTTACTTCGAGACGGGCCGTTACGAGAAGGGCTTCATCAACATGTCGGCGACGACGATCAGGAGCACGCCGGTGTCGATGCGGGCGATGAGCAGGATCTCCCTGATCGCCGCCTGGGTCTCGGCCGCGGCGGGGCCCTTCGTCTCGAGCAGCTCCGCGATCCGCTTCGCGCGCGGCCCGAGAAATCCGATACCCGTCGTGAAGGTCAGGGCGTAGCCGACGAGGCCGATGATCACCCAGGTCGTGCCGAAGCCGATGTGGTCGTTGATCACCATCGTGATCCCCATCGCGAGGACGACGAGCCCGGCCGGCGCGAAGAGCCTCTCGCCGACGAACGCCGCCTGGCGGGCGAGGGTGGCCATCTCCTCGGGGTCGTCCTTCGTCTGAGCCCAGAGCCCGAGCGCCGTGAGTGTGAGCCCGCCTCCCACCCAGAAGACGGCGACGCTGACGTGGATCAGCTTGAAGACGGCGAACCAGTGCGAGGGCGCGTCGGTCGCGTTGAGCGCGAAGACGAGGCCGACCGCGGCGATGGCGAGGCCGATGGCGATCGTGATCCGGCGGGAAGCGCCGTTGTCGGTCTGCGGCGCGGCGGTGACGGGAGTCGTATCCATGCGCGCGAGTAAACGCGATCGGGCGGACGACTACAAGTCGCGGGCCGCTGCGACGAGCACGTCGACGTCCGGCAGCTCGTCGAGGTCGTAGGCCCACGACCCGCGGACGACGCCCTCCCGGTCGATCAGGAAGGCGCTGCGGCGGGACACGTCGCGCATCCCGTTGTGCTCGAGCGCGACGCCGAAGCCGTGCGTCGCCTCGGCGTTCCAGTCGGACAGCAGCGGGAAGTCGAGATCGAGCGCCTGCATCCAGGCGACATGCGTGTACGGCGAGTCGCGCGAGACCGCGAACGGCTGCACTCCGGCGTTCTGCAGCTCTGCTCTCCTGTCACGCAGGAGCTCGAGCTCGCTCGTTCAGGTCGTGGACCAGTCGAAGAGATAGAAGAGCAACAGGAGAGGGCGCTCGTGGAGCAGGTCGCCGATGCTCGCGCGCTCGCGCGGCGTCGTCCACACGACCGCCTCGAGCGGCGCCTTGTCCCCGGTCTCGAGCATAGCCCCGATGCTACGCGGCCGCGGCGGGCTCCGGCTCCGGTGCCACCTCGGTCGACTCCGCGATCTCCCGCGCGACCTCGACGATGTCCTTGTTGGCGTTGAAGACGTGCAGCTGCCGGTCGGCGCCGTTGCCGCGGCGGAGGATCTCCTCGATCCCCGCCAGCTCCTCCTCCGAGCCCAGGTCGCGCGCGTGCGGGCGCAGCGACTCGAGCGTTCGGCGCACGAGCGCCGCGACCGGCAGCCGGTTGCGGCGTCCGGTGTGGAGATCCATCACCGGCGCCGAGAGCCCGTAGCGCGCGGCGAGCCACTTGTTCTCGGTCGTGAGGATCCGGTGGAAGGTCGGGATCTCCTCGCCGCGGTCGTACATCTCCGCGTAGTGCTTGACGAGCGCCTGGCAGTAGGCGGTGATCGCGATCACGTCCTCGAGCCGCGTCACGGCGTCGCAGATCCGGATCTCCACCGTGCCGAGGCGCGGGTGGAGGCGGATGTCCCACCAGATGTGGGTGTAGTCCTGGATGCAGCCCGTCTTCTCGAGCTGGTTCACGACCTGCGCATAGTCGGCGTAGTCGCGGAAGCGCGGCGGCGGGCCCGAGCGCGGGAAGGCGGCGAAGACCATGTGGCGGGACGAGCGGAGGCCCGTCGGCTCGCCGCGCCAGAACGGCGAGCTCGCCGACAGCGCAACCAGCTCGTGGAGGTGCGCGATCAGCCCGTTCACGATCTGGATCGCCTTCTCCGGGTCGTCGACCGCGATGTGGACGTGCAGCCCGAAGATCAGCTCGCGGCGGGCGATGTACTGCATCTGGTCGACCATCGCCCGGTAGCGGTCCTTCGCGGTGATCCGCTGCTGCTCGAAGAGCGAGAACGGATGCGTGCCGGCCGACCCGACCCGCAGCCCCTTCTCGCGCGCGATGTCCGTGACGTAGCGGCGGATCCGGAGCAACTGCTGCTGGACGCCCGCCGGCGTGTGGCAGACGGGCGTCGCGACCTCGAGCACCGACTGCATGAGCTCGGCGTTGATCCGCGGCTCGAGCTCGTGCCCCGCCACCGCGGCGAGCACCGTGTCGATGTGCTGGACGAGGTCGAAGGTCTCGCCGTCGAGGAGCATGTACTCCTCCTCCACCCCGAGCGTGTAGGCGTCGCTTGCGCCGAACTGGTGGTCGAGCACGCTGCCTCCCGGCGGGAAGCTCGAGCCCTTGCCCGTGATCGAGGGAGGAATCAGCTCGTCGCTCATGCCGGGACCTTATCCCCCGGTGTTTGCAGGAAGAAAGCGTCGTCCGAGCAGAACGAGCGGGATGCCGATCACGACCGACGAGGCGATCTTCCCGACGAGCTGGCCCCAGAAGAAATGCAGCCCGGCGGTGCCGAACGCGAGCACGAGGAAGACGACGCTGTCGACCGGTGCGCTGACGCCGGCAGAGACGGCGACGCGTGCGCCGTCGTGGATCCTGCCGCGAAGCGGCGCGCCCACGAGGTTGTCGAGCGTCTCCGAGACGATGAACGCCGCGAGGCTGGCGGCGACGATGCGCCAGGTGGAGCCGACGGCCTGGTCGAAGGCCTGGCCCGGGCGGCCCGGATGTGAGTGGACGAGGATCGCGATGTAGCCGGCGAAGAAGGCCGACCCCACGAAGCCGAGCGCGATCATCACCTGCGCGTTCACCGCGCCGTCCCGGCGGGACTCGCCGCTGTAGTGCGCGAGCTGGACGAGCGCCAGCGCGACGCCGATCGCGTAGACCCCGCCGGGCGCGGCGAGGTGCGTGAACGGCAGGCGGATGATCTTGTTCGCGCCGACCTGCGCGGAGAGCACGACGGCGACGTACAGCCCCGCGAGGACGCCGAGCCTCATCCGGGCAGGATCGCGTCGACCTCGACCTCGACGAGCCAGCGCGGATCGAGCAGCCCGGCCACCACGCCGGTCGAGGCGGGCCGGATCTCGCCGAACGCCTCGACGTGAGCCCGCAGGACCTCGAGACCGTCGGCCCGGTCGGCGAGGAAGAGCCGCGTGCGCACGACGTGCTCCAGCCCGGCGCCGGCCTCCTCGAGCGCGGCGGCGATGATCTCCAGGCACCGCTTCGCCTGGGAGTACGCATCCGGCGGCGGGTCGGCTCCATCCGGCATCACCGGGGCGGTGCCGGCGACGAACACCTGGCGCCCGACGACGACCGCGCGGCTGTAGCCGCCGGCCTCCTCCCACTGTGAGCCAGATGCGATCGTGCGGCGCTCGTCCACGCGAGGCCTAGTATCTCGCGCCGTGGATGCGCTGCGGGCGATCGACGGCTGGGGAGCGGGAGTCGCAGCGGCGGGCGTCGTACGGGCGGACGGCGTGGTCGCGACGTACGGACAGGAGGACGCCGAGCTGCCGTGGGCGTCCGTGACCAAGATCCTCGCCGGGCTCGCGTTCCTCGTGGCGCTCGAGGAGGGGACGATCGATCTCGACGAGCCCGCCGGCCCTCCCGGCGCGACCCTACGGCACCTGCTGGCGCACGCCTCCGGCCTGCCGGTCGACGGCGACGAGCCGCTGACGGAGCCCGGCCGGCGCCGCATCTACTCGAACTCGGGCATCGAGGCCGCGGCCCGGCTCCTCGAGCAGCGGGCCGAGATGCCGTTCGCCGACTACTTCGTCCAGGCGGTCGTGCAGCCGCTCGGACTGGCCGGGCGGCTCGTGGGCTCGCCGGCCTACGGCTACCGCGGACCGCTCAGGGACATCCTCGCGCTGGGCCGTGAGCTGCTTCGCCCGACGCTCGTCGCGGACGAGACGCTCGCCGAGGCCACGACCGTCCAGTTCCCGGGCCTGTCGGGCGTGCTACCCGGGATCGGGCGGGTGGAGCCGAACGACTGGGGGCTGACCTTCGAGTTGCGGGATGCGAAGTCACCGCACTGGACGGGCACCCTGAACTCGGAGTGGACCTTCGGCCACTTCGGTGCGAGCGGCACCTTCCTCTGGGTCGACCCGGTCGCCGGGCTCGCGTGCGGTGCCCTCACCGACCGCCGGTTCGGCGACTGGGCGAAGGAGGCGTGGCCTCCCTTCAGCGACGCGGTGCTCTACTCGTCGTCGTCCGCCGCCTCGGGCGGCGCGTAGCCGCTGCGCTGCTCCTCTTCCTCGTCCATCCGCCCGGTCTGGGCGAGCTCCTGCTCCTCTTCGTTCGGGCCCGGGTTGTCGTGCATCGCATTCCTCCCTGTTCGACGCTTAGGTCCGGCCGCTCGCGAAGTTGAGCCGAACGGCCCATAGGCATTGCCCGAAATCGTGTCGATCATGCGGGAAATGAGCGAGCGCGGTTTGCACTGCATCGAGGACGACATCTCTGAGACCTGGCTCGAGGACTGGGTCGGCGCCGGAATCGGAGAGCTCGAGGCGTATCTCGCGAAGCACGCGGACTTCCTGCGCTTCGTCGAAGGCCACGACACGGCCCAGACCGCGGACTAGCGCTACGTGTTTGTGAGGGCGCGGAGAGCGCGGCGGCTGCCGCGCTCCTCGCCTAGCTCTCGAAGCCGAGCTGCCGCTCGAGCATGCCCTTCGGCATGGCGCCGACGGCCGAGGCCTTCGGCGCTCCCCCCTCGAAGAGCATCATGTTCGGGATCGACTGGATCCCGTAACGCATCGCGAGATCCTGGTTCTCGTCGATGTTCACCTTGACGAGCTTGAGCTTGTGCTCGTCCGCGATCCGCTCGAGCACGGGCGCGACCGCGTGACACGGTCCGCACCACTCGGCCCAGAAGTCGACGAGCACGGGCTCTTCGGCTTGCAGGACCTCGTTCTCGAAGGTGGCGTCGGTGACGTCGGTTGCCATTGGTTCCTTTCGTTTCGCTGGGGACGGGGTGACCTTACCCAGGCACCCGTCAGTGAGAACGCGCGGGCCTAGACTTGGCTTCCCGATGCCGGAGCCAATCTTCCAGCCTCTGCCGGACAAACCGGATCATCCCGGTCTCGAGCGCGAGCTGCTCGCGCGCTGGGACGAGGAGGAGACGTTCGCGAAGTTGCGCGAGCAGAACCGAGGTGGCCCGGCCTTCTCCTTCATGGACGGGCCGATCACGGCGAACAACCCCGCCGGCGTCCACCACGGGCACGGGCGCACGTTGAAGGACGTCTTCCAGCGCTACAAGGCGCACCAGGGCCACGACCTCCGCTACCAGAACGGCTTCGACTCGCAGGGGCTCCACGTGGAGGTCGAGGTGGAGAAGTCACTCGGGCTCAACTCGAAGCGCGACATCGAGAGCTACGGCCTCGCCGAGTTCGCCGCGCGCTGCAAGGAGCGCGTCGCCCACTACGCCGGCGTGATGAGCCGCCAGTCGGAGCGCCTCGGCATGTGGATGGACTGGGGCAACGACTACTTCACCTTCTCCGACACGAACATCGAGTACATCTGGCGCTTCCTCAAGGAGGTGCAGTCGCGCGGCTGGTTGTACAAGGGACATCGCGCGACGCAGTGGTGCCCACGGTGCGGCACGTCGCTCTCGAAGCACGAGCAGGCCGGCGAGGAGAACTACAAGGATCTCGAGCATCCCTCGCTGTTCGTCCGCTTCCCGCTGCGCGGCCGCGAGGGCCAGTCGCTCGTGATCTGGACGACGACGCCGTGGACGCTGCCCGCGAACGTCGCGGCGGCGGTGAAGCCGGACGCGGAGTACGGACGCAACGACGCCGGCGAATGGGTCGCGGTCGAGCGCTATCCCGAGGAGCACTTCGAGGAGCGCGTCCGTGGGTCGGAGCTCGTCGGGCTCGAGTACGAGGGGCCGTTCGACGACTTCGCCGCGCAGGAGGGAGTCGTGCACCGTGTGATCCCGTGGGACGAGGTCTCGCTCGACGAGGGGACCGGCATCGTCCACATCGCCCCGGGAGCCGGAGCCGAGGACTTCGAGCTCGCACGCGTCCACGACCTCCCCGTGCTCACGCCGATCGACGAGTCGGGGCGGATGCTCCCCGGCTACGGCGAGCTCGAGGGGCTCTCGACGGAGGAAGTCGTGGTGCCGGTGATCGACGCGCTGCGCGAGCGGGGGCGCCTGCTCGAGGCGACGTCGATCACGCACCGCTATCCGGTGTGCTGGCGCTGCTCGACGCCGCTCGTCTTCCGCGTCGTCGACGACTGGTTCATCTCGGCGGAGGAGATCCGGCAACCGATGCTCGACGGCAACGCGACCGTCGAGTGGACGCCGCCGCAGTACAAGAAGCGGATGGACGACTGGCTCCGCAACATGGGCGACTGGAACATCTCGCGGCGTCGCTACTTCGGCCTGCCGCTCCCCTTCTACGAGTGCGAGTGCGGCCACCTGAACGTGATCGGCTCGCGCGCCGAGCTCGAGGAACGTGCCGTATCCGGGCTGGAGCAGCTCGAGGAGCTGCACCGGCCGTGGATCGACGCGGTGCGGATCCGCTGCGAAAGCTGCGACGCGGAGGTCGAGCGGATCCCCGAGGTCGGCGACGCGTGGCTCGACGCCGGGATCGTCCATTTCTCGACGCTCGGCTGGGGCAACCCGGAGTGGATCCCCCACGGCTACGCGACCGGCGCGTCGGCCGGGATCTCCGGGGCCGACCTCCCCGACAACGCCTACTGGGAGAAGTGGTTCCCCGCCGACTGGGTGTCCGAGATGCGCGAGCAGATCCGGCTCTGGTTCTACTCGCAGTGCTTCATGGCGATCACCCTCGTCGGCCGCCAGCCGTACCGGCGCGTCCTCACCTACGAGAAGGTCTACGACGAGACCGGGCGCGAGATGCACAAGTCGTGGGGCAACGCGATCGAGCTCGACGAGGCGCTCGAGCGGATGGGCGCCGACATCATGCGCTGGCTCTACTGCAGCCAGCCGCCGAGCCAGCCGCTCCGCTTCGGCTACGGGATGGCGGAGGAGGCGAAGCGGCGCTTCCTCACCTTCTGGAACTCCGCCAAGTTCTTCGTCGACTACGCCAACGTGCAGGGGTTCAGGCGGTCGTGGTCGGAGCTCGTGCCGCCCGACCTCGCCGCGCCGCTCGACCGCTGGCTCGTCGAGCGGACGAACGCGTTCGTCCTCGCGGCGGAGGCAGCGTACGAGGCGTACGACACGGTCGAGGTGACGCGGGAGTTCGAGGCCTACCTCGACGATCTCTCGAACTGGTACATCCGCCGCTCGCGCCGCCGCTTCTGGGGCGACGACGAGGCGGCGCTGCGGACGCTCTGGTATGCGCTCGTCCAGTCACTGCGCGTGCTCGCGCCGATCCAGCCGTTCGTCACCGACGAGCTCTGGCGGACGCTCGTCCTCGACGGGCCGGGGTCCGTGCACCTCGCCGGCTGGCCGGAGGTCGCCGCGCCGGATCGCGCGCTCCTCGCCGAGATCACTGAGGTGCGGCGCGTCGTCGAGCTCGGCCGGCAGGCGCGCTCGTCCTCGGGGATCAAGCTCCGTCAGCCGCTCCGCCGGCTCGTCGTCGAGGGAGCGAGCCTCGACGGCCATCGCGAGGAGATCGCCGACGAGCTGCGGGTGAAGGACGTCGAGCTCGGCGCCGTCGAGGCGGTCGAGCTGCGCGTGAAGCCGAACCTGCCGGTGCTCGGGCCGAAGCTCGGCGCGGAGCTCGGCGCGGTGCGCGCGGCGCTTGCGGCCGGGGAGTTCGAGGAGCTGCCGGACGGTCGGTTCCGCGTCGCGGGACACGAGCTCGAGCCGGACGAGGTGCTCGTCGAGCGCGGGGGCCGGGAAGGCTGGGCCGTCGCCTCCGCCGACGGCGTCACCGTCGCGCTCGATCTAGGCCTCGACGACGAGCTCCTGCTCGAAGGCGAGGCGTACGAGCTCATCCACCGCGTCAACTCCCTGCGCAAGGAGCAGGGCTACGAGCTCAGCGACCGTGTCGTTCTGACCGTGCCCGAGGAGCAGCGGGCGCTCGTCGAGCGGCACGGGGAGTGGGTCGCCCGCGAGGTGCTCGCGACCGAGATCCGCGTCGCGGGCGAGGAGCTGAAGCTCGAGAGGAGTTAGGCCGCGGTCCGCTCGGCGCGGCGCAGCTCGACCGGCAGCTTGAAGCGCACGTCCTCGTGCACCGGCGCCTGCTCGTGCACCTCGGCGCCGCGCTCACCGAACCAGGAGCAGACCTCGGCGACGAGCCGCTCCGGCGCCGACGCGCCCGAGGTGAGGCCGACGGTCTCGCAGCCGTCGAGCCACCGCTCGTCGATCGCGCCGACGTCGTCCACGAGGTGAGCCGGGACGCCCGCGGCGCGGGCCACGTCGACGAGCCGTTGCGAGTTCGACGAGTTCCGGGAGCCGACGACGAGCAGCAGATCCACCGAGCGCAGGAGCTCCTTGACGGCCCACTGCCGGTTCGAGGTCGCGTAACAGATGTCCTCGCGCGCCGGCCCCTCGATCTGCGGGAAGCGGCGACGCAGCACCGCGACGATCTCGCCGGTCTCGTCGACGGAGAGCGTCGTCTGCGTGACGTACGCGATCGGCCGCTCATCCGGGAGCGCGACTCGCTCCGCCTCCGCGACCGACTGGACGAGGACGATCGCGTCCGGCGCCTCGCCGAGCGTCCCTTCGACCTCCTCGTGGCCCGCATGTCCGATCAGGACGATGGCGTAGCCGGCCTGCGCGTAGCGGCGCGCCTGCGCGTGCACTTTCGTCACCAGCGGGCACGTGGCGTCGATCGTGGTCAGCCGGCGCTCGCCGGCCTCGTGACGCACCGCGGGGGCGACGCCGTGCGCGGAGAAGACGACGGCCGCGTTCTCCGGCACGTCCGCGAGCGCGTCCACGAAGACGGCGCCGTGGGCCTCGAGATCGCGGACGACGTGGGAGTTGTGGACGATCTGCTTCCGGACGTAGACGGGGCTTCCGTACAGCGCGAGGGCCCGTTCGACCGTCTCGACCGCCCGTTCGACCCCCGCGCAGTAGCCCCGCGGAGAGGCGAGGAGAAGACGCTTCACCACTGCCCGGCCACCCTAGCTCCGGCGCGTTAGGGAGAAGTGAGAAACAAGCGCACAAGGCGATCGATCCCCGTTGTAAAGATGGGCCGGACGGCCCATTGTCCGCCCCGCAAGCGGGTTCTACCCTCCCTACCACTGGGCGATGCGAACCGCGGCGTCTTCGACGCCTTGCGGGGAGCAATCGGGAGAGCCCGCCGCACCGACCCCCCGAGCGGCGGGCTTTTCCATTTCCGGCCGGTTCCTACCCCGGCTCCGTAGAATCTCTGGGCCCAGTGAGGATCGGGAAAGACTCCACCGTTCGCGCGCTCGGCCGCGCCGCGGCGGCGGCGCTGTTCCTGCCCGCGATTCTGCGTCGCGGCGGCCTACGCCGGGGCCGTGTCGCTGCGGGTCGGGAGCTCGAGAGCGTCAGCCGCGTCGCCGACGAGCTCGCACGCAGCGCCGACGTCGAGCGCGCCGCGCGCACGCTGCTCGATGAGCTGGCGCTGCTCTTCGACGTCGGTTTCGTCGCCCTGACGTTCGTCTCCGACGACGCGCGGGAGGCGGTCGGCTATCTAGCGCGCGCCGAGGGCGAGGACGTCGGCTGGTGGCGCGACCTCCGCCTCGACCTCGAGCGCGAGCCGTCGGGAATCGCGAGCGCGGTTTTCGAGGCGACGGCCTTCACGGTCTACGACACCGAGAGCTCGGCGATGATCAGCAAGCGCCTCGCCGAGGCGGTCGGTGCGAAGAGCGCAGCGTTCGTCCCGCTGCTCGTCCAGGAGCGCGTGACCGCGGTGATCTCCGTCGCGACAGTCGACGAACCGCGTGTCTTCTCCACCGACGAGCTCGCCGTCATGCAGACGCTCGCTTCGGAGGCGGCCGTCGCGCTCGAGCGGCTGCGCGCCGGCGTCGCGCTCGAAGAGGCGCTGACGCGCGAGCGGCTGCTCGCATCCATCGCCCGCAGCCTGCGCAGCGAGCTCGATCTCTCGGCTGCGCTGGCCGGGGCGGCGGAGGAGACGGGACGGGCGCTCGGCGCCATGCGCTCGGTCGTCCGCATCGGCGAGGTGCCGCAGCACCTGCGCCTCGGGGCCGAGTGGCACGATCCGACGCTCGACCCGGTCGGAGACGTGATCCCGGAGCGCGAGCTGCTGGAGCGGGCGGCGAAGGAGCGCCGCCTGGTCGTCGGCACCGTCGAAGAAGCGCCCGCGGCGGTCGTTCCGGTTCTCGCCTTCGACCGCCAGGCCGGCTTCGTCGGCCTCCTGCGCCCCGCCGGCGGCCGAGCATGGAGCAAGAGCGATCTGGCGCTGATCGAGGGCGTCGCGGCCGAGATCGGCCTCGCGCTGCGTCTCGCCCGGCTGCTCGAGGAGAACGAGGAGCGGCTCGCGCAGCAGAGCGCCCTGCTTCGCGCCGCGCACGTCCTCAGCAGCGAGCTCGATCTCCCCGTCGTCCTGCAGCGGCTCGCCGACCAACTCGCGCGGCTGCTCGACGCCGACGCTGCGGACTGCTACCTCCTCGACCGAGACCGAGGCGTCCTCCGCTGCGTCGCCGTGCACGGCTTCGACCGCTCGTTGCTCGGGTTCGAGTTCTCCGCCGACCAGGGCCTGGCCGGCGCGGCCGTCCGCGAGGGCAGGCCGCTGATCGAGAGCGCGTACGGGGAGATGACCTCGCCCGTCCCGCACCCGGCCTACGGCGGGTTCACGGACGTGATCACGGCGCCGATGATCTGGAGCGAGGACGTGCGCGGAGTCCTCGGCGTCGGACGGCGGGAGGGCCGCTGCTTCGAGGAGCGCGACGCGAGCGTGCTCGACGCGTTCGCGGGGCTGGCCTCGCTCGCCCTGCGGAACGCGGAGATGTTCACCCAGCGCGCGCGGCAGGCGCGCATCCAGCGCGGCTTCTATCGCATCGCCTCGGCCCTCGGGCAGTCGCTGTCGCGGGCGGCGACGCTCGAGGCGATCGCCCAGGCCGCCGCCGAGGCGCTCGGCGGGAGCTCGGCCGCCGTGCTCGTTCCCTCGAGCGGCCGCCTCGAGGCGCTCGGAGCCCACGAGCTGCCGCCGGACCTTCACCGCATCCTGGACGACCGGGCATGGGAACGCGAGAGCCCGCTCTTCCGCGCCGCGGCAGAGGGACGCATCGTCGTCTCCTCCTCGATCGCGGACGACGAACGCGTCCTTCCCGACCTTCGCGACGCTGCCGCCGCGAGCGGGTACAGCTCGCTCATCTCCGTCCCTGTCGTCGCGCCACGCGATTCGGGCCGAGGGCTGGCCATCATCTTCTTCGCCGACGCGCATCCGTTCACCGACGACGATCTCGAGCTCGCGCGCCACCTCGCCGACGCGACTCGCGGTGCGCTCGAGCGGAGCGAGCTGTTCGAGGCCGAGCGCGGTGCTCGCGCCCTCGCCCAGCAGCTGACGCGCACGGGCCGGCTGCTCACGAGCGAGCTCGACCCGGCTGCCGTGCTCGACGAGGTCGTCCAGCAGGCGCCGGCTCTCGTCAACGCCGAGGGCGCCGCCTTTCGCCTCCTCGAGGGAGAAGACCTCGTCGTGACGGCGGCCGAGGGAGAAGGCGCCGCCGATGTCCTCGGCTCGCGCAGCTCGGCAGGCGCGTGGCTGTCGGGCGACGTCCTCCAGTCGGGCGCGCCGGTGGCACTCGCACGGGCCGGCGAGGACGAGCGCCTGCGCGCGCTCGACCCGATGCTCCAGGCCGGTTACTCCGCGTTCCTCGGGGTTCCGGTCGCCGGGGCCGACGGAGCCACTGTCGGCGTCCTCGCCGTCTACGCGTCGGTGCCGCGCGACTGGCACGAGGAGGAGATCGACGCGCTCCTCGCCGTCGCCGCGAGCACGTCTGCGGCGCTGTCGAATGCGGAGCTCTACCAGCGGGTCGCGCTCGAGCGTGAGCGCTCGGTCGCGATCCTCGCGAACATCGCCGACGGCATCGTCGCCGTCGACCGCGACGGCAAGGTCGTCCTCTGGAACAACTCCGCGGAGGTGATCACCGGCGTCCCGGCCAGCGCTGCGCTCGGCCGAGCACCCGTCGACGTCCTGCAGCGGAGCCTCGACGCGCCCGACGGCACGCGTGGCGACCGGCTCGTCCCGATCATGCGCGGCCGCGAGGAGGTCTTCCTGTCGGTCACGGAGGCGGTGATGCGCGACCCGCTCGGTGCCGTCGCCGGCCGGATCTTCGCCTTCCGCGACATCTCCGGCGACCGGCTCGTCGAGCAGGTCAAGTCCGATTTCGTGAGCACCGTCTCGCACGAGCTGCGCACGCCGCTCACCTCGATCTACGGCTTCGCCGAGACGTTGCTCCGGCAGGACGTGATGTTCGGCGAGGAGGAGCGGCTCACGTTCCTCCGCTACATCGCCTCCGAGTCGCAGCGGCTGACCTCGATCGTGGACACGCTCCTCAACGTCGCGCGCCTCGACACCGGGGACCTTCAGGTCAACCTCGCCGAGACCGATGTTCGTGACGTGGTCGGTCAGGTGCTGGATACGGCTTCCTCCGCCGCGGTCGACGGGCACCGCTTCGTGGTCGATCTCCCGGACGGCCCGCTGGCGGCGACGGCCGATCCCGAGAAGCTGCGCCAGGTCTGCGCCATCCTCGTCGACAACGCGCTCCGGTACTCGCCCGAGGGCGGGACGGTGACGGTGGCCGCGACGCTCCGCCAGGACAAGGTCGAGGTCAGCGTGGCGGACGAGGGGATCGGCATCCCGCAGGCGGACCAGGAGCAGATCTTCCGCAAGTTCTACCGCGGCGCCGACGCCGAGCTCCGCACCGGCGCGGGCGGGACCGGCCTCGGCCTCTTCATCGCGCGCGGCCTCGTGACCGCGATGGGCGGCCGCATCTGGGTCTCCTCCCGCGAGGGTGAGGGGTCGCGCTTCGCCTTCGAGCTGCCGGCGGCCGCCGCTTCGGAGCGCAGGGCAGTGGAGACGGTCAGCGAATGAGTGACGGGATGGACGGGTATAGGCCGCCGATGAACGACGGCGTCACGCGCGTGCTCGTGATCGACGACGAGGCGCCGATCCGCCTCCTCTGTCGCGTCAACCTCGAGGCCGAGGGGATGGACGTCCTCGAGGCGGCCGACGGCAGGATGGGCCTCGACCTCGCCCGCGACCAGCAGCCCGACGTCGTCCTCCTCGACGTGATGATGCCCGGCCTCGACGGCTGGCGCGTGGCCGAGGAGCTGCTCGAGGACGACCGCACGCGCGGCATCCCGATCATCTTTCTCACGGCGCGCGCCGAGTTCCGCGACCGCGCGCGCGGCCTCGACATCGGCGGCGTCGACTACGTGACGAAGCCGTTCAATCCGCTCGACCTCGCCCAGCTCGTCACCGGCCTGCTGGAGCGGATCGACCGCGGCGAGCGCGACGAGCTCCGCGGCGAGAAACTCGCCGAGCTCCGCGCCCTCATGGAAGCCGAGTAGGCCCGCGCCCGGCGAGGCGCTCCTCGATCGCTTCGCGGATGATCGTCGGGAAGTCGTAGCGAACGGACAGCTGCCAGTCGTCTCCGACCAACCGGCCGTACGGCTCGAGCTCGTAGTCGGTCGCGGCGACGAGGTAGGTCCGGCCGGGGTCGAGAGAGGTCGCCTCGCCGGCGACGTGCAGCGGTCCGCGTGGCTTGCCGCGCAGCGGGCCGTCCGTCGTCTGCTGGAAATCCGGGTCGTTCCCGAGCTCGATCATGTGAGCGAGCTGCTCGCCGCTGAGCTCGGTGAGCGCGGGGTTCGCCGTCGAGTGGCACGCCTCCCAGAGGTCGCCGCGCCGTAACGGGCCTGCCGGCAGCGGATGGTCGAGCACCACGGCGGACGTGGCGAGCCCGATCTCCGCATCCATCCGTTCCCGCAGCATCTCGGCGATCCATTGCGGGTCGAGCGGGGTGTCGAGCTCGGCGACGATCTCGTCGAGTGACGCGTCGAGCGCAGCCTCCGCGGCGGCAACCTCCGCCAGGACGCGCGGGTGGGGAGGAAGGTCGTCCTCGACGGGGATCACCGCTGCGTGCACCTCTCCGTCGACGACGTCGATCCGGCCGAGGTGCTCGGCGAAGTTTCCCGCCTGGGTGATGACGACCGAGCCGACCTGCTCGCCTGCGGGCAACAGGTCGTGTGAATGCGCGCCGACGATCACGTCGACCTCGCCCTGCACACGTTCGGCGAGCTCGGGATCGATGGTCGCGGCCTCGAGATTCCCCGGGACGCGCCGGTAGCCGAGGTGCGAGAGGCAGACGATGAGCCCCGCTCCGCATTCGCGTAGCCGCCGGGCTCCCTGCTGCACGGCCTCCACCTCGTCGAGGGCCCGAATCCCGTAGTCCACGCTGTTGTCGAGAAAGCTGCGGAACGGGTCGGTGACGCCGACGAAGCCGACGCCGTCGATCAGAGCAGTCGCCTGAACACCCTTCACCGGAGTCAGGTTCGCGAGCAGGAGCGGGTAGGACGCGGCGCGCGCCTGGCCGGGGATGACCTGCGGGCCGTAGCGAAGCCATGTCGCGTTCCCGACCACGGAGACCTCGCACCCGGCGGCCGAGAGCAGTCTGTGCATCGCGACCCCCTTCGTCAGATTGGAGAGCCGCGTCGTCGTCTCCTCGACGTCGCCCGCGTCGACGTAGATGACGCGGTGCGGCGTCTCGCTCCGGATCCGCTCCACGAGCGTCGCAACCCGCGCGAGCCCGTCGATCCGGCCGTGGATGTCGTTCGTGTGGAGGATCGTGACCCGCACGTTCCCGAGACTACGCGAGGCCCCGCCTGCCCTCGCCGTACACTGGCGCCGTCGGGGCGTAGCTCAGCCTGGTCAGAGCGCCCGGTTTGGGGCCGGGAGGCCGGCAGTTCGAATCTGCCCGCCCCGACTCCGCAACCGGATCCCGGCGGCCTTCGTTGACCCGGCATGCGCGCACGCCAGCGAGAGCGCGAAGACGGACGGCCGCTGCCGGACGAGGCCCAGCTCGAGGACGATGTCCGGCTCGAGAACGAGTCGCTCCCGTCGTCGCTGAAGCCCCAGCCGGAGCACGCCGAGCCGCAGCTCGACGACCCACACCTCCGCGACCTCTCCTTCCGCGACTGGCGGGCGGTCTTCACGCGCGCCGTCAAGCAGTTCCTCGAGCACAACGGGACGATGCTCGCGTCGGCGCTCTCCTACTCGACGTTCTTCGCGATCCCGTCGGTCCTGCTCGTCGTGGTCGGCGTCTTCACGCTGCTCGTCGGCGCGGCGACGATCACCGCGCTCATGACGCACTTCTCCGCGGTCATGCCGGGCCAGGCGGCGAGCCTGCTCGGCGGCAGCCTGCATCGGCTCGACCAGCACCCCTCGACCGGGATCACCATGACGGTCGTCGGCGTCGTGCTGGCGGTGTGGGCGACGACCGGCGCGATGACGACGTACATGACCGCGCTCAACCTCGCCTACGAGCGCAAGGACCGGCGCTCGTTCGTCAAGAAACGGCTCGTCGCGGGAGCGATGGTCGCGGTGATCGGCTTCGCTTTTCTCCTCGTCGCGACGCTCCTGATCGTCGGCCCGTCCATCGAGCGGCTCGTCGCCTCGCACGCCGGCGGCGCGTCGGGCGTGGTCGGATGGGCGTGGTGGATCGCGGAGTGGCCGATCCTCCTCGGCGGCCTGCTCGTCGCGTTCTCGACGCTGCTCTATCTGGGGCCGGACGTGGAGCACCGGCGCTGGCGGTTCCTCACGCCGGGCTCGGTCTTCGCGACTGTCGTCTGGCTCGCCGTGTCCGGGGCCTTCGCGGTCTACACGTCGATGTTCGGCTCCTACAACAAGACGTGGGGATCGCTCGCCGCGGTGATCATCATGCTGACCTGGCTCTGGCTCGCCGCCATCGCGCTGCTGCTCGGGGCCGAGTTCAATGCCGAGGCGGAGCGGAGCCGGGAGCTGCGGGCAGGCGAGCCGGCCGAGCGCGAGCTGCAGCTGTCGTCGCGCGCGGGCTAGGAGCGAACGAGCCGGCCGCCTGTTCGTCCGCGAGGAAGCGGAGCAGGAAGGCGGCGAACGCCCCGAAGAAGACCAGCGCCTCCTCGGCCGCCATCGACACGCCGGCGATCTGCTGGTCGGTGAGCGGGCCCGGTCCCCAGGTGCGCGGAGCGTGGACGTAGAACGGATAGATCGCGCGCGGGATCAGCGCGAGCAGCAGCCCGAGCGGCGAGGCGAGCACGAACGCCGCGAACAGATACGCGGCCTTCCCCCCGGCCGAGTACCTGCCGTGCACGACCGGCCACCACAGGCAGATCCCTGCGGCGAGGTACGTGAGGTGCTCGAGGTGGAGCAGCGAGTGCGGATTGCGCAGCGCCGTGTCGTAGATCGCCGGCAGGTGCCAGGTGTAGTAGGTGAGGAGCCAGAGCGGCAGCGCGACGAGCGGCCGGAAGAGCGGGAACCCTGCGAAGCGCTCGGCGAGCCGCGACGGGACGGCGAGCACGAGCAGCGCCGGCGCCCACTCCGCGAGGACGACGTTCTGCAGCAGGTGCGCCCAGAGGAAGGTGTGGTTCGCGAGCGGCTCGAGCTCGGTCGCGAAAGCCGCGAGGACGAGCACGACGCCGAGCGCTCCCGCGGCGAGACGAGGCCGGGAGATCCCGCCTCCGCGCCGGCCCGCCGCGATCCCGACCGCGAGCGCCGGCGCCAGCGCGATCGCCTCCGCCGAAGGATGCATCCCGCTACCGTAACGAGGGCCTCGCGGGTGTAGCTCACTGGTAGAGCCCGAGCCTTCCAAGCTAGTTACGCGGGTTCGATTCCCGCCACCCGCTCTCTCTCGGTTGACGACGAGGCCGATCGCTTGCATAACGAGACCTTCCCGCACGAAAGCGAGGCCAGATGACAGAAGGAGACGTGATGACTGAGGACGGGCGTCCCCTCACGCTGGAGCAAGCAATAGCCCGCGAGAAGGTGTGGCGCGCGCAGCAGAACGGTGTCGGCGTCACGCTCGGCCACCGCGAAGCCAAGGCGCTCTACGAGACGATCCTGGCGGACGCACAGGCAATCTGCGATCCCGAGGGGTCGTTGAGACGGGCGGTGCAGTATCTGCGGAACGAGGGCAGGTCGGACACGGATATTCTCGACCTCGTCCGTAAGATCGTGGCCGAGACGACCCCGTTCAGGCTCGGAATCGTGCGGGCGGAGGACGAGGTCGACTTCCAAGCGAGGCTCGACGCAATCGGCCCGGAGGACGGCTGACAGCCCGGTAGTGCGAGCCATCCAGAACGGTGCGAACGGCCCGGCGTGCGATGTAGGAGGAAGGTCCGTCGGGGCCAGCCTTCCAAGGTAGTTACGCGGCTTCGATTCCCGCCACCCGCTGCTCCCGGAGTTACTGCGGCGGGCCGGCGGTCGGCGTGATGGCGCCGGTCTGCGGGGCCCCGCTCGGGTCCGTCCAAGCGATCGGGACGGACTTGCCGGGCACGAGCGTGAGGACGGCCCTCCGCAGGTCGGTGCTCGAGGTGATCGCCGACCCGTCGAGCGACGTGATGACGTCGCCGGCGACGAGCCCCGCGTTGTCGGCGGCCTTGCCCGGCACGAGCTGCGAGATCTGAGCACCGCCCGACGAGTTCTGCAGCACGACGCCGAGAAAGGCCGTAGGCCCGACGTGCACGGTCGCGCTCGACTTGCCCGCCACGATCATGCTCGCGAGGTTGAGCGCCGCCCGGATCGGGATCGCGAAGCCGCGGTGGACGGGAGAGGTGATCGAGCCGGCGGTCACCATGCCGATCGCCTGGTTCCTGGCGTTCTCGAGCGGACCGCCCGAGTCGCCCGGCTGGACGGGCGCGTCCGTCGCGATGAGGTTGCTCAGGGTCTCCGAGTCGCCGCTGTCGTCCTTCGCGACGATCTGGCGGTGGACGGCGACGATCCGCCCGCGCGCCGCCTTCGGCGCGCCGCCGCGGCCCTGCGCGTTCCCCCGCGCAACGACCGGCTGGCCGATGCGCACCGGTGCGAAGCGG
The DNA here is from genome assembly GCA_035713675.1 of Gaiellaceae bacterium. Lineage (GTDB taxonomy): Bacteria > Actinomycetota > Thermoleophilia > Gaiellales > Gaiellaceae > Palsa-739. The sequence continues at coordinate 56,035 of DASSZE010000022.1, forward strand.
TTGACCCGGATCGTGTGCAGCCCGGTCGCGTGCGCGAGCTGCAGCACGGCCACGTCCCGCGTCACGGAGTAGCCGACGACGCTGGCCGGGTAGGTGTGATGGGTCGTCACGTCGACGACCTTGAATGACGTCGCGCCGCGGATCACGTGGTTGTTGGTCAGGACCTCGCCGGAAGAGGAGACGATCATCCCCGTGCCCGCGGCGGCGCCGCTCTGGTAGCCGAGGGTCGTGTAGATGTCGACGATCCCGACGTTCGGATTCCCGCGCTGCGCGAGCTGGGTCGCGTGCCCGGCCGCGCCGGCCGGAGAGGCGGCTACGGCCGGCGCCAGCGTCGCCAGGACGGCGAGCAGGAGGCGTCGCGTCGGGCCGGGCACGCCGATATCAGACCAAGAGTCGATGAGCCGCATATAAGCAATCTGCAAGAGCCGTGTAAGCGTGTCGGCATCGCCCGCTACCAGTAGCGTCCCCCGCGTGGGGGAGAAGCCGCCCGAGGAGGAGACCCCGAAGGAACGGGCCGACCGCGAGCTCATCGAGCTGCTGAACGAGCTTCGCGTCGTCCTGCCGGGCGTCACCGTCCTCTTCGCCTTCCTCCTCGCGGTGCCGTTCGCCAAGGGCTGGCCGAAGGTGACGCCGTTCGAGCGGGACGTCTTCCTCGTCGCGTTCCTGGCCACGGGTGTCTCGGTCGCGTTCCTCACGGCGCCGAGCTCGTACCACCGGCTCCGCTTCCGCGCGGGCGACAAGGAGCGCATGGTCCGCGTCGGCAATCGCCTGGCGATCGCCGGGATCACCGCGTGCGCGGTCGCGCTCGCGGCCGTCGTGCTGCTCGTGTTCGACTACGTCGCGTCGAGGGGAGCGGCGATCGCCGTGACGACCGCCTTCACGCTGCTCGTCGTCGTCCTCTGGTACGGCCTCCCGCTGCACGGGAAGTTCCAGGAGGACAACTAGTCGGCGAGCTCGACGCGCTCGATCGAGACGGTGTCGCGCGGCCGGTCGCCGGCGTCGGTGTCGAGCTGCGAGATCGCTTCGACCACGTCCATCCCGTCGGTGACGCGGCCGAAGACGGTGTGCTTGCCGTCGAGCCACGGGCAGGCGTCGGCGGTGACGATGAAGAACTGGCTCCCGTTCGTGTTCGGCCCCGCGTTCGCCATCGCGAGTGCGCCGCGGGCGACCGGGCGGGCGTTGAACTCGTCCTCGAAGGTGTAGCCGGGGCCGCCGGAGCCGGTGCCCGTCGGGTCGCCTCCCTGGATCATGAAATCCGGGATCACGCGATGGAAGATCACGCCGTCGTAGAACCCGTCGCCCGCGAGCTTGCGGAAGTTCTCCACGGTCTTCGGCGCGTCGTCGTCGAACAGCTCCACCTCGACGGTGCCGTGGCTCGTGTGCAGCGTGGCCGCGCTCATCGCCCGGGAACGCTATCCGCAAGTGGCTCGAGCGCGCCTGCCGTCGGTTCGAGCGACCCGTCGCCGAGCCCGGAGACGACCTCGCGCAGGAGCGCGCGCGCCTCGTCCACGGCGTCGACCGAGAGGACGGTCGATACTCCGGCGAGATGCTCGCCGCGTTCCTCGTCCCAGAGCTCGAGCGTGACGGTGTCGAGCTCGCGCCGCGGGATGTAGGAGTCCTCGGCGAGGCCGACGCGGACATTGACGACGCGGCCGTCCGGCAGCGTCGCCTCCTGCTCGAGCGGTGTTCCGCGCAGGGACATCTCGCCGCATTCTGCCGGAGTCGCGCCGGCGGCAAACCGGGAGCAGTAGGACCCACCGTCCGCAAATTTCCGCCAAACGGCCTATGGCGGTCGTCCGACGCCGTGTCGACTCTATGGGGCGTGAGGGGTGCGAGGGGAATCCGGCTCGGCCTTGCCGTGCTCGTGGTCGCCGCCGCCGGGGTCCTCGTCGCCTCCGCGACCGCGACGAACCGTTCCGAGACGAGCCTGCGGACGCTGAACCACGAGGTGCTGGCGGCGGTGAACAACTTCCGCGCCGCGCACGGCCTGGGCAAGCTCCACGAGTCTCGGGCGCTCGACCGCTCCGCTCGGCAGCACTCGCTCGAGATGGGCAAGGACGGCTACTTCGCCCATCCCTCGGCGAACGGCACCTCGTTCTGGAAGCGCATCCGGCACTACTACGTCGCGCGCCACTACGCGTACTGGTCGGTCGGCGAGAACCTCCTCTGGTCCTCGCCGAGCGTCAGCGCCGCCGGCGCGATGAAGCTCTGGATCGGGAGCCCGGAGCATCTGGCGAACCTGCTCGCGCCCAGGTGGCGCGAGCTGGGCGTCTCAGCCGTGAGCGTCGTGCACGCCCCGGGTGTCTTCGGGGGGCGCCGCGTCGTCATCATCACCACGGACTTCGGCGACCGGCACTAGCGGGGTCCCCGCCGCCGACGATCGGTACGGCGCCTCCGGCGGGCGGCGCTGCAGCGCGTAGAGGGCCCCGATCGCAGGCCCGAGCGGCAGCCAGAGGTTGAAGACGCGGTAACAGAAGACGGCGAGCACGGCTGCGGGCAGGCCGAAGCCGACCCAGACGAGCGCGAACGGCAGGAGCGCCTCGACCGCGCCGGCGCCCGCGAGCGGCAACGTCCGGCGCGTCAGCGCGTAGCCCGTCGC
>DASSZE010000023.1:0-36415 GCA_035713675.1 Gaiellaceae bacterium
CAGACCCGGCAGGACGATCGCATCTCCGCGCACGACCCGCAGGTCAACCACCTTGATCGCGGCCCTCACCGCTCCCGATCCTAGGCACTCGGCTGGACCGGTGTCCGGGAACGATCCCTGATCGGACCGGCGTGCGAAGAAACCCCGATGTCCCTGTCGTAGCTCGGTCGTAGACTCGTGTGGATAGGCAGTTCGGGGCGCGAAGTCGAGCGCCGGCTGAATTGGGTCTTGACTTACCTGGTTGGCCTCTCCCTTCCCGCCTCGGCAGGGGAAAGGAGATGGCCTATGAAGTCGCTCTTGACAGCCTTATCAGTTGTGGTCGCGGCGCTGACACTCGCCGCCGGGGCGTTTGGCGCCACCGGCAAGATCCTCGAGACCGAACACGCTGCGGTGCATCTCGAACAGATCGGGCCCAAGTACGTGACGCTGGAGCGCGCAGGAATCCTCCAGACCGAACACGCGGCACTGCATCTGGAACAGATCGGCCCCAAGTACGCACTCAGCTCGTGAAGCCCGACAACCGTGCGAACGACTCGCTCTCGGATGGAGACCGGTCTGGGGCGGGCGTTCGCCTATCCCGCTCGTGTGGGCACTCGCCGGCTCCGGATTGGTTGATGGACCGCGCGCGAGTGCCGTAATCCTCGGCTGGCATGTGTTTCGGTGTTCCGAAGCCTTCATCGAGCGCTCACCGTCGGTATCTAGCCTCGCCGGGTGCTGCGCCTCGAACGGCATCGGCTCGGCCCGCGCGTCTACGTGTGCGGCCTTCGCATCCATGAGTTCGCGCTGGGGCTCGCCGTGCTCGCGGTTCTCCTCGGCGGCGGGCTGGCCGAGGCCTGGGAGCTGACGCGGCGCACCGAGGCTGCGGCGCTGCTCGGCACGTGGCTCGTCGGGAAGGACTGGCGCGACCTCTTCCCTTCGAAGCGGAACACGGCGTCCTGGAGCCTCCTCCCCCACCGCGTCCCGCGCGACTAGGTCAGCGGGCGGCTCGCCCGGGCGCGCATCCGCGCCTCGTCCCTTGCCTGCTGCCGCACCCGTCTCGTCCGCTCGGCGTAAACCACGAGGATCAGGACCAACAGGACGAGTCCCGTCGCGTACAACGGATAGTTCGCGAACGAGAAGACGACCCCGAACGCGCCCAGCACGATCAGGCACGTCCACGCGAGCACCGACAGGACCCGCCGAGCCATGCCACCAGCCTACGAGCCGCTTTGTCGGATTTCGTGAGGAATTTCCACTAGGGCTCGCTCGTCAGCCGGTCCGCCGCGAACGGCGCGGCAGCCCGCGTGATCGCACGGAGCGACCCGGCCCGGAGGACGTGGTCGAGGAACGCGACCGAGACGCGCTCGACCGCGGCAAGCCGCGGGCCGGGGACCGTGTAGGGGCCGAGGTGACCCGCGTGCCCGAGGAGCAGGAGGAACTTCGGCCGGCCGACCGCGTGGAAGAGATCGAGCGAGTACACGGGAGGATTGATGCGATCGGCCGTGCCCTGCACCGCCAGCAGCGGCACACGGCGCGACACGAGCGAGACGTGCCGGCCGAGCTCGGCGCCCGACAGGACCACCGCGGCCCGCACCCGGGGGTCGTGCCAGGGCCGCTGATACGCAGTTGCGAACGCAGTCTCGGCGCCGTCCGACTGCCCGGCTACGGCGATCCGCCCCGGGTCGACGAGGCCGTGGAGCGGATCCTCCGGCGACGCACCGGCCGCGAGGAGGCGCGAGATGACGAAGCTCATGTCCCGGGGCTGATTCACGATGTCCGCCTCGTTCGGCCCGCCCGGCGCGTCGGCGTTCCCCAGCGGGAAGACCGGCGCGGCCACGAGGTAGCCCGCGGCGGCCCACGCCTGCAGCAGCCGCCGGTAGCGGAACGGCGTCGTCGCGAACCCGTGTCCGAAGACGACCAGCGGCCACGGGCCGTCGCCGTCCGCGGCGGGCGGGTACCAGAGGTACGTCGTCACCGGGCGCGGGACACGCCGGCCGTCCGGCAGGCGAATCGTCCGCGACCTGTCGACGAGATGAAGAACCGACGGCAGCCCCGCGCGCGAGGACGCCGGGCGCGCAGAGGTCGCGACGCCCAACGCGAGGACTCCCGCCACCACCAACAGCATCCCGACCCGCGGCACCGCGAACAGCTTGCCCGAAGGCCTCCTCCGCCGCCTGGAGAGACGCCTAGCGGGTCAGCGACTCTTCGTCCTCGGCGATCGTCTCGCGGATCTTCTCCAGCGAGCGGCGGATCAGCCGGGAGACGTGCATCTGCGAGATGCCGACCTGCTGTGCGATCTGTGACTGCGTCAGGCCCTCGAAGAAGCGAAGCTGGAGGATCTTCCGCTCGCGCTCGTCGAGCACCTTGAAGCCCGGGGCGAGCACGGCCCGGTCCTCCGAGACCTCGTACTGGTGCTCCTCCGTCCCGAGCGACTCGAGCGGGTCCAGGTCGTCGTCGTCGCCTCCGCCGCCGCCGACGGACAGCGACAGCGACGTGTACGCACGGCCGGACTCGAGCGCCTCGAGCACTTCTTCCTCCTCGACGCCGGCGGCCTTCGCGAGCTCGGGGATCGTCGGCGAGCGGCCGAGCTGCACGGTCAGCTGCTCGACGAGGCGCGAGAGCTGAACGTTGAGCTCCTGCAGGCCGCGCGGCACGCGCACCGACCAGCCCTTGTCGCGGAAGTGCCGCTTGATCTCGCCGATGATGTTCGGCGTCGCGTAGGTCGTCAGCTCGACCCCGCGCTCGAGGTCGAAACGGTCGATCGCCTTGATCAGGCCGATCGCCCCGATCTGGACGAGATCCTCGAGCTGCTCGCCGCGGTACGAGTAGCGCCGCGCGAGCGAGCGGACGAGGGACATGTACTGCTCGATCAGTTGCTCCCGCGCCTGCAGATCGCCGTGCTCGTGGTAGCGGCGGAGGAGGATCTTGTCGTCGATCCGCGTCATCCCGCCGCTCCCGCGGTCGCCACCCGCTTCGTCAGCTCGACCCAGGCGCCGCCGTCGCGCTCCTCGATCTCGTGCGTGTCGCAGACGGTCTCGAGGACGCGGCTCAGGCCCAGGCCGCTCTCGCCGTCGACCTCGTGCACCTTCTCGGGCGGGAACGGGCCGAGCGACGCATGCAGCACGCCGTCGGCGGCGCAGAGCGAGACCACGAGCTCGTCGGCGTCGTCGCGGAGCGCGAGCAGCGCCTCGATCCCCACCTGCAGGTCGTCGAGGTCGTCGTAGGTCACGTCGAGCCGCGTCGCGAGCCCACCCGTGACGAGATGCGCGATCGGCCGGAAGTCCTCCTCGGCCGGGATGACGAGCCGGATCTCGTCCGTCATCATTTCCCGGCGTCCCGCAGCTCGTCGGCGAGATCCTGCTCGCGCCTGGCCGCGGCCTCCTTCCCTGCCTGCACGGCGTGCTGCCAGTCGCGACTCGCCTTGAAGTCGGCGGCGCCGTAGCTGACGCCCGCGGCGAACCCGGACACCTTCTGCACCGGCCGTGTGATGGCCATGCTCACGGCACGGATCGCCGTGTCCGCGCTGTCCGCGGCATCGACGGCGCTGTCCGTGATGCGGTCGACCTTGTCCAGCTGCCCATTCACGCGGTCCACACTGCCTCCGACCTTGACAATCACCGGGAGAAGGGATTCCTCCGTCCCACGGATCAACGCCGAAAGCCTGGTGACGGTTCCGGCCAATCGCACGGTGAAGTACGCGAACGAGATTCCGACCGCGAACAGGAAGACGGCGAGGGCGAGCCGCCAGAAGTCCCCCCACGTGAATGCCGCGACCAGCATCCTCGGTCGATCTTAGTTAGGGCCGCGCAGACGTGACAGTGCCGCAGCCGACGACGGCATCGCCGTCGTAGAGCACGGCCGTCTGGCCCGGCGCAACGCCGTACGCGGGCGCGGCGAGCTCGAGCCGGAACCCGCGCGCCGTCCGCGTCACCCGCGCGGCCACCGCCGGCGAGCGGTAGCGGAGCTTCGCCTCGACCCTTTCCGCGTCGGCGTACAGGCGTCCTCGTGCTTCCACGACCGTGCGCGCAAGCGACTCGCGAGGGCCGACGACGACGGCGTTCGAGGCCGGGCGCGTGCCGAGGACGTAGAGCGGCTCCGGCGCGGCGAGCCCGAGCCCGCGGCGCTGGCCGGGAGTGAACCGCCAGTAGCCGTCGTGCCTCCCGAGCTCGTTTCCGCGCTCGTCCACGACCGCGCCGTGCCGCGGGGCGAGACCGTGTCGGCCGAGGAACGCGCGATAGTCGTCGCCGGCGAGGAAGCACGCCTCCTGGCTTTCGGGCCTGCGCGCGGCCGCGAGCCCGGCCCGTTCGGCCTCGGCCCGCGTCCCCTCCTTGTCCTGCTCGCCGAGCGGGAACACGATCCGCGACAGGTGCTGCGGGTCGAGCGAGGCGAGCATGTAGCTCTGGTCCTTGGCCCGGTCCATGCCGCGGGCGAGCAGCAGGCCGCCGTCCCGCTCGGTGACCCGGGCGTAGTGGCCCGTCGCGAGCCGCTCCGCTCCGGCGCGACGCGCGAAGGCGAGCAACTCGGCGAAGCGGAAGCCGCCGTTGCAGCGCGTGCACGGGTTCGGCGTCCGTCCGCGCGCATAGCCGCGCACGAACGGCGCGACGACCGCGCGCCGGAACTCCTCGCGCAGGTCGAGCGTCACGTGCGGCACGCCGAGCCGGTGGCAGGTCTCGCGCGCCGCGATCACGCTCTCGGGCGAGCAGCACGCGCGCTCCGAGTCCGGGCCCTCGGGATCGAGCCAGAGCCGCAGGGTGACGCCGATCGCGTTCGGCAGCGACCGGAGCAGCGCGACGGCGCTGTCGACGCCGCCGCTCATGGCCACTGCCACGCGGCCGGGCGCGGGCACCGCCCTGAAGACGGGACCGAGCGCGTTCGCGAGCGCGTCCGCCGCGAGCGTCTCGCCGCCGACCGCCGCCGCCTCAGTCAGCGTCAGCCCTGCGACGTCGCGGTCGAGTCCGCGCGCGTCCGCTTCGACGATCCGGTCGCCGTCCACGAGCAGGCGAACGGCCGCCCAGTCGGCACCGCGACTCGAGTCTCCGAAGACCTCGCGCATCCGGCAACCGTAGAGGAGACGCCCGACCCCGGCGTTCGAACCGAGCTATGTGATCCTGGTTTCCCAGGTGGGTGCCGTGCCCTCCTCGGCAATGCCTCGTCGGGACGCCGGCTCCCTTTCACGTAGCGTTGGATCTACATGTGTGCCCGATTCGGCGCACGGGGTCGAGCAGTCGGACTGTAACGGCCGCCGGGCGAGTCACGCGCCGAGACCGTGGTGCTCCTGGATCACGTTGCCGCCGTCGACCACGAGCGCCTGGCCGGTCACGTAGCCGGCCTCGGCGGAACAGAGGAAGGCAACGGCCGCCGCGACCTCGTCGGGCGTGCCGGGCCGGCCGACCGGCGTGTGCCGTCCCGCCTCGAGCTCGTCCGGCTCCGAGGAGGCGGTCGCGATCCAGCCCGGCGCGACGGAGTTGACGGTGATCCCGTCGCGACCGTGTTCGAGAGCAAGAGTCCGCATCAAGCCGTCCAGGGCGCCCTTCGCGGCCGCGTACGCGGCCGACCCCGGCGCGCTGACGAGCGGACCGGTCACCGACGAGACCATTACGACCCGGCCCGCACCGCGCTGAACCATCTCCGGCAGAACCGCCTGCGTGAGGTGGAAGGCCGTCTTCAGCGTGATGTCGAGCTGGCGTTCGAGTGCACTCGGCGACAGTGTGAGGAACGCTCCGGCGCCGTCGTCCTCGCTGCCGGTCTGGGTCATGCCGGCGTTGTTGACGAGCGCGTCCAGCGGGCCGTGGGCCGCCCGAGCCGCGTCGACGAGTGCAGCAGCCTGTTCGGGGTCCGTCAGGTCGGCGGCGAACGAGAACGCCCCGGGAAGCTCGGCCGCGCGCTCGTCGATCCGATCCGTCGTGGACGTGATCGAGACGCGGGCGCCGAGCCGCGCGACGAACCGGGCACACGCGAAGCCGATGCCCTTCCGGCTGCCGCAGCCGCTCACGAGCACGTGGCGACCGTCGAGCCGGAACGGAGCGTCCATCAGTCGGGCTGCGGCTCCAGCAGGCGGATCCCGAGCTCTCGCAGCGCCTCGTCGGGGAACGGCGTCGGCGCGCCGGTCAGCGGATCCGACCCGCTCGCGATCTTCGGGAACGCGGTGACCTGCCGGATGTCGGGCTCGCGCGCGAGCTGCGCGATGAAGCGGTCGATGCCCATCGCGAAGCCGCCGTGCGGAGGCGCGCCCATCCGGAGCGCGTCGAGCAGGTAGCCGAACTTCGACCGCTGCTCCTCCTCGCTCATGCCCATGACGCGGAAGACGGCCTGCTGCACCTCCGCGCGGTGGATCCGGATCGAGCCGGAGCCGAGCTCCCAGCCGTTCCAGATCAGGTCGTAGTGCTGGCCGAGCGCACGCGCCGGCTCCGACTCGAGCGTCTCCTCGTACTCCGGCAGCGGCGCGGTGAAGGCGTGATGCATGAATGTCCAGCCGCCGAACTCCTCGCTGTGTTCGAAGAGCGGGAAGTCGGTCACCCAGTGGAAGACGTCGAGCCCGGCGGGGATCAGGTCGAGCTCCTGCGCGAGGTGCAGCCGGAGGAAGCCGAGCACGCGCGCGACGACCGGCTCCTCGTCGGCGACGAAGAGCGCCGTCGACCCCTCCGGCACGTCGAACTCCTCGAGCTCGCGCTCGGACAGGAACTTCGAGATCTGGGTCAGGTTCGCAAGCCCCTTCGCGCCCCACTCCTTCGCGAGCTCCTCGAGCCGCGACTGCTCGGCGCGCGAGAACGTCCTCGGCGCGACGACGTAGCGCACGCACGGCGCGTTCTTGAAGACGCCGAACTCGGAGCCCCGCGTCACTTCGGTCGCGTCCCGGATCTCCAGCTCGAAGCGGAGGTCGGGCTTGTCTGTCCCGTAGCGCAGCATCGCCTCTGCGTAGGAGAGGTGCGGGAACGGCCGCGGAGGCGGCTCGACGCCGGCCGCCTCGAACGCGCCGACGACGCACGCCTCCATCACGTCGAGCACCTCCTCCCGCTCGACGAACGCCATCTCCAGGTCGAGCTGCCGGAACTCGAACTGCCGGTCGGCGCGGAGATCCTCGTCCCGCCAGCAGGTCGCGATCTGGTAGTAGCGGTCGATCCCGCCGACCATGCAGAGCTGCTTGAACAGCTGCGGCGACTGCGCGAGTGCGAAGAAGCGGCCGGGTTGGAGGCGCACCGGGACGAGGAAGTCGCGGGCGCCCTCCGGCGTGCCGCGGGTCATGCTCGGGGTCCAGACGTCGACGAAGCCGCGCTCGTCCATCACGGCGCGGATCGCCGCGACGGCGGTGTGGTTCAGGCGTAGGTTGCGCTGCATGCGCTCGGTGCGCATGTCGAGCCAGCGGTAGCGGAGACGCAGGTTCTCGTCGACGCCCTCCTCGTCGAGCTGGAACGGGAGCGGGGTCGAGCGCGAGACGATCTTCAGGTCGTCGACCTGCACCTCGATCTGTCCGGTCGGGAGGTTCGGGTTGACCGCCTCGGGCGCGCGCGGGACGACCTCACCGGTCGCCTGGAGCACGAACTCGTTGCGGATCTCGTGCGCGACCTCGGCCGCCGCCGGCGCCCGCTCTGGGTTGATGACGAGCTGCGTCTTGCCGGTGTGGTCGCGCAGGTCGACGAAGACGAGCCCGCCGTGGTCGCGCCGGGTGTCGGCCCAGCCGGCGAGGGTGATGCGGCGGCCGGAGTCCTCCGCCCGCAGTTCCCCGCACATCGCGTCACGCCAGGGCATCACCCGCTCCGGCGCCGCGCCTGTCGGCGCCTCCGCTCCTGGATGAGCTCCGTCCAGCCTACGCTCATCAGAGCTCCGCGAGGCTGTGCACGACGCGGTCCTCCTCCCCGCGCCGCCGCACCTCGTACGTCCCGTCGCTGCGGGCGACGACGATCGTCGCCGCGCCGAGCCGCTGCGCCTGCGTGAGCTGCCCCTTCATCGAGCGGCCAGCGTAGTCGGTGTCCACGGTCCGGCCTTCCGCGCGCCACTTCGCAATCGTGGGCAGGAGGCGCGCGCGCAGCTCCGGCTCCTCGAACGCGACGAAGAGGTCGAGCCGCGGCGGGTCCGCGGTCGCCCCCTCGCGCTCCATCGCGAGTAGCAGCCGCTCGAACCCGGCGCCGAAGCCGATGCCGGGAGTCGCCGGCCCGCCGACCGCTTCCACGAGCCCGTCGTACCGCCCGCCGCCGCAGAGCGTGGAGTTCACGTTCTCGTCCGGCCCGACGAACTCGAAGGTCGTGCGCGTGTAGTAGTCCAGCCCTCGCACGAGCGAGGGGTCGGGCGTGTACGGGACGCCGTACGCGTCGAGGTACGCCTTGACCGCGGTGAAGTGCTCCCGACACGCGTCGCACAGGGAGTCGCCGATCTTCGGCGCCTGCTCGAGCGCCTCGCGCATCTTCGGGTTCTTGACGTCGAAGACCTGGAGCACGCTCGTCGCGCGCTTGTGCGCGACCTCCTCGTCGGCGAGCAGCTCCGGATGCGCGTCGAGCCACTCGTTCAGCTGCGCGACGTACTGCGGCCGGCAGTTCTCGTCGCCGATCGAGTTGAGGAGCAGCGTCCACTCCGTGACGCCGATCCGGCGCAGGAGCTCGGCGAAGAACTGGATCACCTCCGCGTCGACCGCGGGATCGGCCGAGCCGATCGTCTCGAGGGACAGCTGCCAGTGCTCCCGGTAGCGGCCGCGGCCGGGACGCGAGTAGCGGTACATCGGCGCGATTGCGTACGCCTTGACCGGCTGCGGCTCCTGCGCGAGGCCGTGCTCGACGTAGGCGCGGGCGATCGGCGCCGTGGCCTCCGGGCGCAGCGTGAGCGAGCGGCCGGCCCGGTCCTCGAACGTGTACATCTCCTTGTGCACGACGTCGGATGCCTCACCCGAGGTCCGCTCGAAGAGAGCAGTGTCCTCGAAGCCGGGCGTCGAGACGCGCGACCAGCCGTACTGCGCGCACTGCTCCTCGATCGTGCGGATCAGCCGCCACCAGAGAAGGTCTTTGGGCAGGACGTCGTGCGTCCCGCGCGGAGCCTGGAAGGAGGGGCTCATGCCTGCGCGCGGAGCTCTGCGAGGAACGGGTTGCGTGCGAGCTCGACGCCGAGAGTCGTCTCGGGTCCGTGGCCCGGGTGGACGACCGTCTCCGGCGGGAAGCGCTCGGAGAGCATCCGCACCGAGCCGAGCAGCGTGTCCCAGTCGGCGCCGGGCAGGTCGACGCGGCCGACCGATCCCGCGAAGAGGAGGTCGCCGCTGAAGAGCTCGCCGTCGGCATAGAAGGCGATGTGCGCGGGCGAGTGTCCGGGCACGGCGAGGCACTCGAAGGAGAGGCCGGCGACCTCGACCGTCTCGCCGCCGCTCAGCAGATGCTCGGGCGCGTGCGGACGGCCCGGGACGCCGACCGGCGCGAACTCGGGGTAACGCTCGAGGCGCTCGCGCTCGCCCTCCGGCATCCAGACCTCGGCTCCCGTCCCTTCCGCGAGGTCCGCGACGCCGCCCAGGTGGTCGAAGTGGCCGTGCGTGACGAGGATTCCGGCACAGGAGGTGCCGAGCCGGGCGAGCTCGAGTCGCAGGTCGGCCGCGTCGCCGCCCGGGTCGATGACGACGCACTCCGGCGCACTGCGCCCCTGCCGGACGACGTAGCAGTTCGTCTGGAGCGGTCCGAGCGCGTATCTGTCGACGGCCAGCGGCATCGCGGCGAGTCTAGTGGGTCGCTGGTTAGCGCCCAGGCGGTGCGGGATAGGCTCTCCGCATGCGCCACTGGAACCTGGCGGAGATCGAGACGCCGGAGGGAACCCGCTCCCCGGTCGTCCTCCACTCGCAGGAGGGCGAGCGCCGGGTCGTACTGATCGGCCTCAAGGCCGGGCAGTCCCTCGACGAGCACCAGGTGAAGGAGGCGGCGCTGCTGCTCGTGCTGGAAGGAACGCTGCGCATCGAGGCGGACGACGAGACGATCGACGCCGGCACCGAGACGCTGGTGCGCTTCGATCCCGACGAGCGTCACTCGGTGACGGCGGAGGGCGAAGCCCGACTTCTGCTGCTGCTTGCACCCTGGCCGGGCGAGGGGCACTACCGCGGCGAGCGATCCGCCGGCTCCCGCGTCAGCGCTTCCTAGCCGACCTGCCGCCCTGCTGCTCCGCCCGCCGCTGCCAACGGTTGTGCGCGAAGCGGTCGATGAAGAACGTGAACGGGATGAAGAGCGCGGCGTAGACCGCGGCGAGCGCAAGCGCCGAGCCGATGTTGTGATGGCCGTTCTTCGAACCGAGGACGTAGAAGAGCGCGAAGATCGCGCCCCCGAGGATCAGCGACCGACGCGCGGCACGCCGCCAGGAGGGCGGCGGCGGCACCTTGACCGGACGGCCGCCCCGTTGCTGCTGCGCCTTCGCCTTCGGCTTCGCCCCGTTCGAGCGCTTCTCGGGCGTCGCGGCGACGAGCTCCTCGGGCGGGTCCTCGAGCTCGTTGCCCTCGGAATCCACCCAGACGGTCTCGTACTCGTGGCGGCGTTCCTTCGCCATGCGCCGCCGTTGCTTCCTGGTCGGCATGGAGGGCTAGCGTAGCTCGCCCCCGACGACCACCCCGGCGACGACGCGGCCTGAGAGGTGGTAGGCGAGGTAGCGCCAGTCGGGTGCGTCGAGGAGCACGACGTCGGCCCGATAGCCGGCCGCGAGGCGGCCGATTCGGTCGGCGCGGTTCAGGATGTGCGCGGCGTTGGCGGTGCACGCGGCGAGGGCCTCGGCCGGCGAAAGGTGGAGCTGAGTCGCAGCGAGGGAGCAGACGAGCGGGAGGCTCTCGCAGAACGCGCTGCCCGGGTTGAAATCGGTCGCGAGCGCGACGGCGGCACCGGCGTCGACGAGCGCCCGCGCCGGCGGCATCGGCCGGTCGAGGAACAGCGCGCTCGCCGGGAGGAGCACGCCGGTCACGTCGCTCCTCGCAAGGGTCCGGATCCCGTCGTCTCGCGTCGCCTCGAGGTGGTCGACCGAGCGCGCGCCGAACTCGATCGCCAGCGGGATCGCCCCCGCTTCCGTGAACTGGTCGCCGTGGATCCGGAGCGCGAGGCCGGCGTCCCCGCACGCCTCGAGGTAGCGGCGGGCCTGCGCCTCGTCGAAGGCGCCTCGCTCCAGGAAGATGTCCGCCGCCTCGGCGAGCTCGGCAGCGTCCGGGAGCACCTCGGCGAGCGCGAAGTCGAGGTAGGCGTCGCCGTCCCCGAACTCCGGCGGCACGGCGTGGGCGCCGAGCCACGTCGGGACGCCGCCGGCATCGCGGATCGCGCGCAGTGACGCGAGCTCCGTGTCGCGGTCGAGCCCGTAGCCGGACTTCGCCTCGAAGGTCGTCGTGCCCTCGCGCAGCATCCACGTGCGGTGCTTCTCGACCGCGGCTCGCAGGCCGTCCTCGCCCGCGGCTCGGGTCGCACGGACCGTCGAGAGGATGCCCCCGCCCGCCGCGTGTAGCTCCTCGTAGCTCGCGCCGGCGGCGCGGAGCGAGAACTCCTCGACGCGGTCGCCGCCGAAGGCCGCGTGCGTGTGGCAGTCGACGAGGCCGGGAAGCGCGCAGAGACCGCGCCCGTCCACCTCGGTGACTTCGCCCTCGAGCGCCGGCAGGTCGGCCATCCGCCCGACGGCCTCGATCGTCTCGCCGGTGCAGAGGACGAATGCGTCGTCGAGCACGTCCACCTCGCCCAGCGCAGAGCCGCGCAGCGGAGCGTCGGTCCCGGCCGGCGTCGCGAGCTGCGCCAGGTCACGGACGAGCAGGCGCTGCGTCACGCGTCGCCGGGGATGCGCGGGATCCGCAGGCCGCGCTCTTCCGCGGCGGCCTCCGCCTCCGGATAGCCCGCGTCGACGTGCCGCATGACGCCGGTGCCGGGGTCGGTTGTCAGCACGCGCTCGAGGCGCTCCGCCTGCGCGTCGGTCCCGTCCGCGAGGACGACCATCCCCGCGTGGATCGCGTTGCCGATCCCGACGCCGCCCCCGTGGTGGACGCTCACCCACGTCGCTCCCGCCGCGACGTTGACGAGCGCATTGAGGATCGGCCAGTCGGCGATCGCGTCGGAGCCGTCGCGCATCGCCTCCGTCTCACGGTACGGGGAGGCGACCGAGCCGGCGTCGAGGTGATCACGCCCGATCACCACCGGCGCCTTGACCTCGCCGCTGCGCACGAGCTCGTTGATCGCGAGCCCCGCCTTCGCGCGGTCGCCGTACCCGAGCCAGCAGATCCGGGCCGGCAGCCCCTGGAACGCCACCCGCGCAGGTGCCAGCTCGAGCCACCGCTGCAGGAGCGGATCGTCCGGGAACAACCCCCGCAGGCGATCGTCGATCGCGGCAATGTCAGCCGGGTCGCCGGACAGCACCGCCCAGCGGAAGGGGCCGATGCCGCGGCAGAAGAGCGGCCGAATATAGGCCGGGACGAAGCCCGGGTATGAGAACGCCTCCCCTAGCCCACCTTCACTCGCCTCACCCCGCAGATTGTTGCCATAGTCGAAAACATAGATGCCGCGCCGGACGTACTCGAGCAGCGCCTCGACGTGGCGGACGATCGACTCGCGGGCGAGCCGGAGGTACTCGTCCGGATCGGACGCGCGGAGGACGGCCGCCTCGTCGACGGAGTAGCCACGCGGGATATAGCCGTTCAGCGGATCGTGGGCCGCGGTCTGGTCGGTGATGAGGTCGAACTCCACGCCGCGGGCCGCAAGCTCGGGCACGACGTCGGCGGCGTTTCCGAGCAGCCCGACCGAGAGCGGCCGCTTCTCGGCGGCGGCGGCGCGCACGCGGTCGAGCGCGTCGTCGAGCGACTCGGTCGCCTCGTCGAGATAGCGCGTCTCGAGGCGACGCTCGATCCGGCGCGGATCGACCTCGACGCAGAGGATCGCGGCACCGGCCATCGTTCCCGCCAGCGGCTGCGCGCCGCCCATGCCGCCGAGCCCGGCGGTGAGGATCGTGCGACCGCGCAGATCGGGCGAGCCGAAGTGCTTCTCGCCGGCGGCCGCGAACGTCTGGTAGGTGCCCTGCAGAATCCCCTGGCTGCCGATGTAGATCCACGAGCCGGCCGTCATCTGGCCGAACATCGTCAGTCCCTCGGCCTCGAGGCGCCGGAACTCCTCCCAGGTCGCCCACCTCGGCACGAGCAGCGAGTTCGCGATCAGCACGCGCGGCGCACCCTCGTGCGTGGTGAAGACGCCGACGGGCTTGCCGCTCTGCACGAGCAGGGTCTCGTCGGGACCCAGCTCGAGCAAGGATGCGACGATGGCCCGCAGCGCCTCGGGGCTCCGCGCCGCCTTCCCGGAGCCGCCGTAGACGACGAGCTCCTCGGGCCGTTCCGCGACCTCTGCGTCGAGGTTGTTGAGGAGCATGCGCAGCGGCGCCTCCGTCGACCACTGGCGCGCGTTGAGGTCCGTCCCGCGCGGCGCTCGGATGGACGAGAGGTCGCCGCAGAGCGCCTCGACCCGCGCCGCCAGGCTCGCGGTCGTGCTCATTCCCGCTCCCGGCGCCGGCCAAGCCGGCGCCTCCGCTCCCTGGTGAGCTCCGTCGAGCCTACGCTCACGCGAGCGCCCCCGCCTCGACCTCGACCGCCGCGACCAGCGAGCCGTCGCGGATCGCGGTCGCCACCGCCTCGATGTCCCCCCCGAGGGGCCTGTCGTCACGCAGCCGCGGCGACAGCTCGCGCACGGTCGCGCGCGCCGCCCGCCCGCCGACTCCCGGCTCGAGCGGCGCGTGGAACTCCACCGCCTGCGCGCCGGCGAGCAGCTCGATCGCGACGGCGCGCTCGGCGTTGGCCACGACCTGCCATGCCTTGAGCCCGGAGGCGTTCCCCATCGAGACGTGATCCTCCTGGCCGGCGCTCGTCGGGATCGAGTCGACCGACGCCGGATGGCAGAGCGACTTGTTCTCGGAGACGAGCGAGGCGGCCACGTACTGCGGGATCATGAACCCGCTGTTGAGCCCGCCGTCGGTCGTGAGGAACGCGGGTAGCCCGTCGGAGAGATTCGGGTTGACGAGACGCTCGACGCGGCGCTCGGAGATGTTCGCGAGCTCCGAGACCGCCATCGCGAGCGTGTCGAGCGCGAAGGCGAGCGGCTGGCCGTGGAAGTTCCCGTTCGAGACGAGCTCGTCGTGGTCGACGAGAACGAGCGGGTTGTCCGTCGCCGCGTTCAGCTCCACACCCGCCGTGTACTCGGCGTAGTCCAGAAGGTCGCGGGATGCGCCGTGTACCTGCGGGGCGCAGCGCAGCGAATACGCGTCCTGCACCTTGTCGCACCAGCGGTGCGCCTCGATGATCGCCGAGCCCTCGAGGAGACGCAGGATGTTCGCCGCGGCGGCGCCCTGGCCGCGCAGCGGACGGAGCGCGTGGATCTGCGGCAGGAACGAGGTGCGCGAGCCCTGGAGCGCCTCGACCGACATCGCGCACGCCATGTCGGCGGCGCGCGCCAGCCGCCTCGCGCGCACGAGCGCGAGCGCGAGGGTCGCGGCCATGAACTGGGTGCCGTTGATGAGCGAGAGGCCCTCCTTCGCGGCGAGCTCCACGGGCTCGAGACCCACGCGTGCGAGCGCGTCGGCACCCGGGAGGCGCTCGCCCTCGACCCACGCCTCGCCCTCGCCGACGAGCGGCAGCGCGAGATGCGCCAACGGCGCGAGGTCGCCGGAGGCCCCGACCGAGCCGCGACTCGGCACGACCGGCAGGACGCCACGCTGGAGCAGCGCGAGGAGCTGCTCCACCGTCCCGACCCGCGCGCCCGAGGTGCCCTTCGCGAGCGCGTTCGCGCGCAGGAGCAGGGCGGCGCGGACGATCTCGTCGGGATATGGCTCGCCGACGCCGCAGGCGTGCGAGCGGAGCAGCCGGAGCTGGAGCTCGGCGGTCTGTTCCTCGGGGATCGCGACGGCGACGAACCGGCCGAAGCCCGTGTTGACGCCGTACGTGTGCTCGCGACTCCCGTGTACCGCACGCTCGACGAGGTTGCGGGCGGCCAGCATCCGCTCACGCGCGGCGTCGGTGAGTGCCGCTCCCGCACCCTCGACCGCGACGGCCCAGACGTCGTCGACGGTGAGGTCTTCGCCCGTGAGGCCGATGGCCGTCTCCTGCGCCACGTGGCGAGTCTAGTGCTCCGCCCTCGGCCGAAAATTCGGCTATGCGCTGTCCTCGAGCAGCCTCAGCTCGAGCAGCCGCGTCGAGTCGAAGCCCTCGATGCGCAGGAGCGACCCGGCCGCGGCCGCGGCAGCTCCGGCCGGCATCAGCCCGACGAGCTCCGACCCCTCGACCTCGACACCGCGCGCCTGAGCCTCCCGCTCGACGGCGGCGAGGATCTCGTGCAACGACGCAGCCTCCCAGTCCTCGACGTTCATCGACACCTGAGCCTTGCCCGCGCTCGTCAGGTCGAGCCCGAGCGCCCGGACGCCCGGGAAGCCTCCGCCCCGCTCCCTGATCACCGCGGCGATCTCGCGCGCGACCTCGGCGCTCGCGCCCGCGAGATTGACGTTGAAGGCGATCAACGGCCGGCGCGCGCCGACGATGACCCCGCCCGCGGCCGGGTCGAGCCGGGAAGGGCCGAAGTCGGGAGCGAGCTCGCCCGCGTCGATGCGCCGCTGCAGCTCCGCCGGCCCGCCGCGCCGGAAGAAGGCCGGGCCGCGGCCCTCGCCGAGCTCGCCGTAGAGGAAGACGGGCAGCTCGAGCTCGCCGCCGATGCGCTCCGCGAGCGTCCGCGCCGCCGCGCGTGCCCGCTCCATGTCCGCCGGCCGGACCGGCACGAGCGGGACGACGTCGGCGGCGCCGATCCGCGGGTGCACGCCTTCGTGCTTGCGGAGGTCGATCCGCGCACGTGCAACGGCGATCGCCGCGAGCAGCGCGTCGACGACCTCGGTGTCGTCGCCGACGAGCGTGAACACCGAGCGGTTGTGATCGGGATCGGAATGGATGTCGAGCAGCCGCGCACGCTCGGCGATCTCCTGGCCGATGAGCCCGACGAGGGCGGGGTCGCGGCCCTCGGAGAAGTTCGGCACCGATTCGAGCGGCAACATCGGCGCGGAGCCTACGCTCCGGCGAGATGACCGTCCGCAAGTCGTCCTACCGCTCGCTCTCTTCCCTGGCGCGCGACCTCTCTCACTGCCGGGCGTGCTTCGAGGCCGGCTATCCATTGGAGTCGCTTTCCGTGCGGGCTCCCGGCGCCGGCCAGCGGGCGTATCTGTTCGGCCAGGCGCCCGGCGTGGTCGAGGGAGAGGAGCGCCTGCCGTGGCGCGGCGACGCCGGGCGGAAGTTGCGCGGCTGGCTCGGCATGGACGAGGAGGAGTTCTACGCGACCTTCCACTGCGCCTCGGTGACGCGCTGCTATCCCGGACGCGCGCCGTCCGGCCGCGGCGACCGCACGCCGACGCCGCGCGAGCAGGAGCTCTGCCGGTTCTGGCGCGACTGGGAGCTCGAGCTGCTGCGACCGCGGCTGATCGTGACCGTTGGGCTCCTCGCCGCCCGCGACTTCCTCTCTCCGCCACCGCCGACGCTGACGGACTGCGTCGGCAGGCGCTACGAGCTCGCCGACGGCCGGCCGGTCGTCCCCCTGCCGCACTCCTCTGGCGCGAGCAGCTGGGTCTACCTCGCGGGGAACAAGGAACGGCTCGAAGCGGCGCTCGAGCTCGTCCACGGCGAGCTCGCGAAGCTCTAGAGAATCGCATCCCGTCGCTACATTCAAGACGGTGAGCGCGGTTCCGTACCGCCGGACGTTCTGGCGGCTTTTGACGTTCCTCAGGCCGTACCGGCGTGGTCTCGCGATCTCGATCGTGCTCGCGGTCGGCTCGCAGGCGGCCCAGATCGCGCTCATCTGGGTGACCGGCCGCGGCGTGATCGACAAGGCGCTCGTCAGCCACGACACCCAGCGGCTCTGGCTCTACGTGGGCACGATCGTCGCGCTCGGGTTCGTGTCGGCGGCGCTCATGTCGGGCCGGAGGCTCATCTCGGGCAAGCAGGCGCTCGACGTCGAGATGGACCTGCGCCAGGGCCTCTACTCGCACTTCGTCCGCCTGTCGTTCGGGTTCTACGACCGGCAGCAGACCGGACAGCTGATGTCCCGCGCGACCGTCGACCTGCAGGGCGTCCGGTTCTTCCTCGGCTACGGCCTGATCTTCTTCTTCCAGAACGTCCTCACGGTCGCGTCGGTGACCGTGGTGCTCTTCTTCTTCGAGTGGCGGCTCGCGCTCGTCGTGCTCGCGGTGACGCCGTTCCTCGTGGCGCTCGCGTACCGCTACAGCCACGTCGCGCACCCGACGCTCCGGGACGTCCAACAGAAGCTCGCGGACGTCGCGACGGTCGCCGAGGAGAACATCGTCGGCGTCCACGTCGTCAAGGCGTTCGCCCAGGAGCCGGCCGAGGAGGAGAAGTTCCGCGAGCGGAACGAGGCGCTCTTCCGCCAGACGATCCGCGCGAACCGCCAGCGCGCGACCTACGTCCCGCTGCTCTCCTTCGTGCCGCTCCTCGCGCAGGCAGCCGTGCTGCTCGTCGGTGCGCGCATGGTCGCGAGCGGCTCCCTCTCCGTCGGCTCGTTCTTCTCCTTCAACCTCTACCTCGCGCTGCTCGTGACGCCGCTCCGCTCCCTCGGGATGTGGGTAGGCCAGGCACAGCGCGCGACGGCGTCCGGCGAGCGGATCTTCCAGATCCTCGACGAGCCCGAGGACGTGGCGGACCGCCCCGGCGCCGTCGAGCTGCCGGAGGGCGACGGCGCGATCCGCTTCGAGGACGTGACGTTCTCCTACCTGCCAGGACGGCCCGTGCTCGAGCACCTCGAGCTCGCGCTCGACGCAGGCACCACGGTCGCGCTCATCGGCCACACCGGCTCCGGCAAGACGACGCTCTCCTCCCTCGTGCCCCGCTTCTACGACGTCGACTCCGGGCACGTGGTCGTGGACGGCGTGGACGTACGGGACGTGAAGCTCGCGTCGCTGCGGCGCTCGATCGGGGTCATCGCCCAGGATCCCTTCCTCTTCTCGACGACGGTCCGCGACAACATCGCCTTCGGGCTGCCGGACCTGACGGACGACGAGGTGGAGCGCGTGGCGCGGCTCGCGCAGGCGCACGAGTTCGTCGAGCGGCTGCCGCAGGGATACGACACCGTGATCGGCGAGCGCGGCATCACGCTCTCGGGCGGCCAGCGCCAGCGGATCGCGATCGCGCGCGCTCTCGCGGTCGATCCGCGCATCCTCATCCTCGACGACGCCACCGCCTCGGTCGACGCGACGACCGAGGCAAAGATCCGCGCCGGCCTGCGCGAGGTGATGCAGGGGCGAACGACGCTGATCATCGCCCACCGGCTCTCGACGATCGCGCTCGCGGACGAGGTCGTCGTGCTCGACGGAGGGCGGATCGTCGCGCGCGGCACGCACGACGAGCTGCTCGAGACGAGCTCCGTCTACCGCGAGATCCACGAGCACGGGCTGCTCGAGCGGCAGTTCGCCGACGCGGTCGAGGCACGCGCGGAAGTGGAGGAGGTCGCATGACCGGCGTAGGCTCGACGGAGCCGGCAAGAAGCGGAGCCGCCGGCTTCGCCGGTGGTGGAGCGGGATGAGGGTTCACCAGCCCGGCGGGCATCTGATGCGCGGGCGCGCCGCGGAGGTCGAGGACTGGTCGTGGAACACGACCCGTCGCCGGCTCGGCGTCCTCTGGCGGCTGACGAAGCCGTACCGGCTCCGCACCTTCCTGTCCTTCTTCTCCCTGCTCGCGGCGACCGCGACCGCGCTCGCACCTCCCCTGCTTGCGAAGTACGCGCTCGACGACGCGATCCACAACGAGACCGGCACGCAGCTCGCGCTCATCGTCGCGCTCTTCGTCTTCGTCGCGCTCGCGAACTGGGGCATGACCTACGTCGAGACGTACATGACCGGCTGGGTCGGCGAGCGGATCCTCGCCGACCTGCGCGCGCAGCTCTTCGGCCACCTCCAGTCGCTCTCGCTCGGGTTCTACGAGCGAAACCGGGCGGGCGTCCTGATCAGCCGGATGACGAACGACGTCGAGGCGATCGACCAGCTCGTGACCGACGGCGTGACCACGCTCGCGCAGAGCAGCCTCATGCTCAGCGGCACGGCCGTCCTCCTCATCGTGCTCGACCCGCGGCTCGCGCTCGCCACCCTGGCGGTGATCCCGTTCATGATCGCCGCGACCGTGCTCTTCCGCGTGCGCTCGGCGCGCGCCTACTCCTCGGTGCGTGAGCGCCTCGGGCTCGTCACGGCGACGCTCGCGGAGGACATCTCCGGCATGCGGATGGTGCAGGCGTTCGTGCGCGAGCAGCGCGCGACGGAGAACTTCCGGACCGTCGCCCGCCGCTACCGGGACGCGAACATGCAGACGGTCGTCCTCAACGGCGTCTACTTCCCGTTCGTCGCGTTCCTCGCCACGCTCGCGCTCGCCATCGTCCTCGGCTACGGCGGGCATCTCTATCTCCGCGACGAGATCGCGCTCACGACGCTGTTCGCCTTCATGCTCTACGTGAACAACTTCTTCGACCCCGTCCAGCAGCTCTCGCAGCTCTACAACACGTTCCTCTCCGCGGCGGCCGCGCTGGACAAGATCATCGGCGTGCTCGACGAGAGCCCGGAGGTGGTCGACGGGCCGGGCGCGAAACCGCTGCCGCGGATCGAGGGCCGCGTCCGCTTCGAGGACGTCCACTTCGCCTACGGCCTCCGCGGCGGAGAGCTGGGAGAAGAGGTGCTGCACGGGATCGACCTCGACGTGCCCGCGGGAACGACGGTCGCGCTCGTCGGTCACACCGGCGCCGGCAAGTCGACGATCGCGAAGCTGCTCGCGCGCTTCTACGAGCCGACGAGCGGCCGGATCACGATCGACGGGCACGACCTCAACGGCGTCACGCAGGAGTCGCTGCGGCACCAGCTCGGGATCGTCCCGCAGGAGGGCTTCCTCTTCGCCGGCACCGTGGCCGAGAACATCGCCTTCGGCAACCCGGGAGCGGGCGAGGCGGAGATCGTGCGTGCGGCCCGGACGGTCGGCGCGCACGAGTTCATCCTGCGCCTCGAGGACGGCTACGACACGCAGCTCGGCGAGCGAGGCTCGCGCCTCTCGCTCGGCCAGCGGCAGCTCGTCGCGTTCGCGCGCGCGCTGCTCGCCGACCCGCGTGTCCTGATCCTCGACGAGGCGACGTCCTCGGTCGACATCGGCACCGAGCGGACGATCGAGCGCGCGCTGCGCACCCTGCTCGCAGACCGCACGTCATTCGTGATCGCGCATCGGCTGTCGACGATCCGCGACGCCGACCTCATCGTCGTGCTCGAGCACGGACAGGTGATCGAGCAGGGCTCGCACGAGGAGCTCCTCGCCCGGCGTGGCCTCTACACGAGCCTCTACGGCGACTGGGCGGGGGCTGCAAGCGCCGCCGGCTGAGCCGGCGGCGCGCGGCCGGTTAGACCGACGCGCCTACGGCGCGTCCCGGGCATAACGCTTGTAGTACTCGGCCATCTCGATCCGCTGCAGGAGGGTCGGGTGGTTCTCGAGTAACACGTAGTCCCACCACGGCGGGCTCGGATCCTCGTTCACCTGGCCGGCGAAGAGGCGGAAGAGATCGCGCCCGGCAGCCGGATCGTTCGTCGCGCGCAGGGCGGCCCAGTCGGCCTCGGCCTCCATGTGCCGTGACACGACGTTCCGCAGCGGCAGCACGGCGAGCTGGAGAACGACGTAGACGAGGACCACGAGCGGCACCGCCTCCGGCACTCCCATCCCCCCTCGCCGCCGCGCCGCCAGCGAGAGCAGGAACGCGAGAGGGAAGGCGAAGAGCGCGTACCAGCCGATCGACTTCCAGATGTGGTTGTGCGCGAGATGGCCGAGCTCGTGCGCGACGACGAAACGGTCGAGGCGCGGCGTGAACGGCCTTTCGGTGATCGGCTGCCAGAGGAAGACGCGGCGGCTCGGGCCGAGCCCTGTGGCGAACGCGTTCGGCTCGCTGAAGCCGCCGATCACCCGCACCGGCACCTGCACGTGCTCGATCCGCTCGAGCTTCGAGACGTACGCCGCGTGGAACGGACGGCCGCCGAGCAGCCACGGCGAGACGAACGCGAGCAGCGCCGTCAGCCCCACGAAGACGGGCGCGGCCGGCAGCCACCACCGGTCGCCGATCCGCCGCGCTCGAGCGAGGCCCATCACGATCGCGAGCGCGACGCACAGCAACAGGAACCGCACGCCGAGCGCGAGCCAGTCCCCGACGGTGGCCTGCACGTAGCTCCCGTCCAGCCCGTAGCGGTGTCGCCACCAGACCTCGAGGACCGAGAAGGGCAACTCGGCCGCCCAGACGAGGGCGAAGCCGATCATCCCGAGCAGCATTCCGGTGCCGATCGGGCCTGCCGCGGACTCTCGCATCCAGCGCACGCCGTAGTGCGCGAAGAGGCCCAACACGACGAGCTGCGTGACGGTCTGACCGAGCCAGAAGAGACGCACGACGCGGCTGTAGTGCCGGGCCTGATGCAGCACGAATCCCGGGAAGAGCGCGTGCGCGTCGAGGTGCGGCAGGTGGTAGGCCGGCAGGGACGATCGCCAGAGCAACCAGGCGGCGACCGCCCAGACGGCGGCGAGGGCGAGGAACAGCGCCGCGCGGCTGCGGGTCACGCCGCGACTGCGGCGAACTCCTGCTCGGGCGCCTGCGCGCCTTCGAGCGGGCTCGCGTGCGGGTACGCCTCGGTCAGCAGGAGGAGATACGCGCTCGTCTGCGCCTGGTAGCGGAGCACGTACGCGGAGTAGTTGCGCAGCCCCCACGGCGCGGCACCGCGGAAGAGCGCGACGAACCACGTGAGGAAGGCGGCGATCCCGAGACCGTAGCCCAGCGCCGTGCCGACGAGAAACGCCGGGATGACGAGGACGATCCGGAAGCCGGTCTTCCACCGGTTCTGCCGCGCGCGGTCGGGCACGACGAGGTCGATCGGATACCTCCCCGGTGCCCCGTCGAAGCCGGGGAACGGGTTCGCGACGAGGTACAGGAAGGCGTACACGTGCAGCTCGTACCGGACGAAGCGCGTGAGAAACGCCTGCAAACCGCGCGCCGGCGTCCCGCGGAACAGCGTTACGAACCAGTTCGCAATGGCGACGAAGAACGCCGCGATCGCCCAGAGCAGGAGCCACACGATGTGGGGCACGGCGAGCGGCAGGCGGAAGAAGACGGTCAGGCGCGAGAAGCGCAGGTCGTCGGCATCCCCGACGAGCCGCACCGGATGCTCGGGCGGACGCTCGACGTCGCCGAGCATCGCCGTCGGGTCGGCATCCGGATAGCGGTCGGTGACGAGCAAGAGATACGCGAGCATCTGCGCGCCGTAGCCGATCCCGTAGGCGGAGGCGTCACGCAGCCCCTTCGGCATCCGTCCGCGGGCGAGGATCGCGAACCAGCCGAGCACCGCGCAGGTGGTGGCGAGGGCCCCGCGGCCGGCGGCGCCCGAGTACCTCGCCCTGCCGCGCTGAGAGCTGAAGCCCCCGGTGAAGCCACCGCCGAGCGCGGACGCGAGCAGCAGCGCCGGGATCGCGAGGAAGATCCGGAACAGCGTCTTCCACCGCTCCTGGGGCCCCGGCCCGGGCAGCACGAGGTCGATCGGGTACTCGCCCTCCTCCCCCATGAAGCCGGGATACGGATTCGCCGTGAGATAGAGGTATGCGTTGAGGTGCGTCCCGTACCGGACGTAGGCGGACGTGAAGCGATGCAACGGCGTCGCCGGCCTCCCCGCCACGAGTGTCACGAACCAGTTGGCGATCACGGCGACGATCACGCCGATCGTCCAGAGCGAGATCCAGATCAGGTGCGGAATCGCGAGGAGCAGACGGAAGAAGACCGTGACCCGGCTCCGCTCGAGATCGTCCTCCACGACGAGCCGGACGGGGTGCGCGTCCATGGCGGTATTCATCTCACATCCGTCAGACTGAGCAGATGGCGATCGACAAGGAGACCGCGGAGCGCATCGAGCAGCCGGTCGACGCCGAGGCCGAGCGCGAGACGCGGCTCACCCCCTCGGAGGCCGCGGCCCGGATGCGGATCAACGTCCCCGTCCGCGGCAACCGCAAGCTGCGCACCCTCATCGAGCGGGTCAACGCGGACGAGCAGGTCAAGGGGTGGTGGCACGTCTCCAACGTCAACGCGGTCGCGCGGATGGAGATCAACGACCACTCCTGGGTGCACATCCAGATCGTCACGAACATCGCGCTCAAGCTCCTCCGCCAGCTGACGAAGCACGGCGTCGAGCCGGGCCTCGTCCGCGACTTCGGGCTCGACCAGGACGACGCGGAGGTCGTGATCGTCCTGGCTGCGCTCTTCCACTGCGTCGGCATGTCGATCCACCGGCACGGCCACGAGGACTTCTCGCTCTTCCTCTCCGAGCCGAAGCTGCGCGAGCTGCTCGAGGGGCTGTACGAGGAGCCGGACAAGACCGTGATCGTGTCCGAGGTGCTGCAGGCGATCATCAGCCACCGCGCCGACGGGGAGCCGCTGACGGTGGACGCGGGCATCGTGCGGGTGGCCGACGCGCTCGACATGGCGAAGGGCCGCTCGCGGATCCCGTTCGAGAAGGGGAGCGTCTCGATGCACTCGCTCTCGGCGGCCGCGATCGAGGACGTCACGATCACGGACGGCGAGGACCGGCCGATCCTGATCGAGATCCGGATGAACAACTCCTCGGGGCTCTTCCAGGTCGACGGGCTCCTGAAGGCGAAGCTGCGCGGCAGCCGGCTCGAGCCGTACGTCGAGGTTCTCGCGCACATCGACACCGAGACCGAGCAGCGACTCGTGCCGATGTACCGGCTCGAGATCTAGGCGCGGCTGGGCACGGCTTCCGCGGCTTCAGCGTCCGCGACCCCGAGGCAACATCTGGGACGTGGCCTGGAAACGCGGCTCCACGGTGACGCCGGACGGCGATCTGACCTGGGCTTAGCTCCCGGCTACACTGGCCGCCGACCCGTTGCGGGGTCGTCTAATGGTAGGACGCCTGACTCTGGATCAGGAAGTTGGGGTTCGAATCCCTGCCCCGCAGCTACGAAAAGGCCCGCTAACGCGGGCGGCGCGGGTCGCCAGTTGCGCCGCCGCGTCAGCGTGAAGGTGTCCCCCTCGGCGACAAGAATGAGGCCCGCTGTCGCGGGCCTCATTTGACCTTCGTCCGGGTCGGTCTCGCGTTCGTCCGCTACTGGCGTCGAAGCTTTGGCTGGGTTCTTCCGTCCGCTTCGCGCCTGGCAGCTTCGCCCTACTTGCGATTCCGTATCCCAGCGCGGAAGCATCGTCGCGCCACCAGCGTCCTGCAGCATCCGGGGAAACACGGATCTGGCGTGGTCGCCATGCGTTTCGGCTCGCTTCGCGATCGGGGTAGCCACGCGACCGCCGTGGCCCTCGCGGCGACCCGCCCGCGTCCCGGCGGGTTTCCTGGCGGCTCTGCTGGCGATACCTCGGGGCCGTGTGAGGTCCGCCCCCCCTTCCTCCTCGCGCGGTCGAGGCAGCAGCACGGTAGGTCTTGCCACTCGCGCTAAGGCGATGGCGGGATCTGCCGCGTCCGCCGCCCTAGCGGCTGCGGGTCGTCTGCGTGGATTCTCCGATGTCTCCTCGCGCCGGGAGTACGACCATAGGGACCTGGCCCTCTGGGAAGGGGACGTGCGGCAGTGACCATTGCCGACCAGCCAAAGGCGATGGAGTTGCCCTGATGGGCTACTCGATTCACTTCCTCTCGGTGGTGCTGTTCTGCTTGCTGGGGGCGTTGGTCGTGCTTGTGGCTGGCCAGCTGGCGATCATGCGGGAATGGCCGACGTCCTCGACGCCGGCCGATGAGATCTGGGGATTCCCCCGCCGATGGGTCGTATTTGCTGCTCCAGTGGTCGCACTGTTTACGGCGTACGTCTTTGCGATCCCGCTCTTGGTCGTGCACGCGCCCGACTCGATCGTGACGGCATGGATGTTCATCTGGGCTCTCGCCCCGTGCGTGATCCTCGGTTATCTGTCCAGGCGCTGGTGGGCGTTTGCGGGCGCTGCTCCGATGCTCGGGCTGATGACAGTGGGGTTGGCGGCCGGAAGCACTTCGGAAGACACATTGACCAACGCCGACCTCTTCGCGGCTCTGCCCATCACGGCTGCAGTGGCCGTCGCCTTGTCGCTGGGGTCGATCGTGTCCTGTTGGCGGAGCCGCGGAAAGCGGGTCCGACACCATCGCGCGGTACCCGCCTGATCCCGCCTCTTCTCGACGAGCTATCCCGGGGATCAGTGGTCGCCCCGATGCCTGCGCTGCAGCAGCGCGTCATGCTCGCCTCAGACTCTAAGGAGTCGCAGGGAGGTGTTCGTTATGCGCAGCAAGTTCTTGTGGGCTGCGCTCGCCCTCGTAGCGGTTCTCGGTATCACGACTGCGGCGAGCGCGACCACGCGCGGCTTGATCACCGGCAAGCAGATCGCGCCGCACTCGATCAACTCGAAGCACCTGGTCAATCACACGATCCAGAAACACGACCTATCCAACAAGCTGATCAGGTCGCTGCACGGCGCCAAGGGCGCCAGGGGACCGGCTGGGCCGCAAGGACCGACTGGGCCACAGGGGGCGAACGGCGCCATCGGCCCGCAAGGCCCAAGCGGCATCGTGAGCACGGCCAACTCGGGAGGTTATGAGAACTGCTACCCCAACCCGACTGATTGGCCGGGCTTCTGTGGGCCCCCGGACACCGTGAAGTTCGATGCCAAGACGGCTGTGTTGGTCACGGGAACACTCATGATCGCTTCGACCGACGGCGATCCGGCCGGGGGTAATCTCGGGATCTGTGCCGCATACGACACGGCGAATCTCTTCCCAGTCGCGCTGATTGGCGCCGGGACCGCCGGACCCGCGGGTTCGTATATCGGGCAGACCGTCAGCGGCGTCGTCGGCGGCCTCCAAGGCACGGCTTATGTCGGCCTCTGCACATGGAAGGAGAGCACGAATACTGAGCACGGCGATTACTGGACATCGATCGTCGTCGCCGAGACCCAATCCGGCGTGACCTACCTGACCCCCTAGGTCGGATCGGTGGAGTGAGCGGTATCTGCCTGTCGGTCGGCGTTTACCGGCGGAGGTGGTGACCAAGTAGTCGCTGCTGATGCCCGCGCTGCGCTCGCCCACGTTGCCGTGCTCGCAATCACGACTGGGGCGAGCGCAACCACGCGCGGCATGGGTCACCGGCAAGCAGATCGCGCCGCACTCGATCAACTCGAAGCACCTGGTCAACCGCACGACCTAGGCACACGACCTCTCGCCCGGACTGATCAAGGCGCTACACGGAGCGAGAAGAGCAACTCGGGTTCGAATCCCTGCCCCGCAGCATTCTGCAGACTGACCAGAATGCGCCAAGCGGTCGGCCGGGCGCCGTCGGCACGGTTGCCCGGCAGTGTCGGTCCAGGACCAGATGCCGGTGCGCGTACTCGTCGTCGACGACAGCGAGGTGTTCCGGAACGCCCTCTTCGCGCTCGTGGCGGCGACGCCCGGGTTCCAGGCGGTGGGCCTTGCGTCGTCGGGGCGCGAGGCACTCCACCTCATCGACGCGCTCGACGTGCAATTCGTCTTGCTCGACCTGCAGATGCCGGATATCGACGGGATCGAGACGGCGCTCCGGATTCGCCGCCACCATCCCGACGTCGTGGTGCTCCTCCTGACGGCGACCAGCCGCGCTGCGCTGAGAACCAGCCTGCTGACCGTCGAGGACAAGCGCGAGCTCTCGGCCGAGTGGCTCACCGACTACTGGCGGCGGCACAGCCGGAGTCGTTGAGCGAGTCGCGCTAGGAGGACGACTCGGCGAGGTGCGCGGCGAGCCGTTCGATCTCGCCCTTCGTCCGCTCGACCATCACCTCGAGGTCGGCCATGAGCTGTTCGTCGACCGGGTTGTCCGCGGCCCGGAACGCGTCGAGCGCGGCCGAGCAGGCTCCGTAGAGAATCCGGAGCATCGAGAGTTGCTGCTGGGTGGTTGCGTCCATGTCTCGCCGGATGCCCGTCAGGCGCTCAGGTCCAAACCCGGGCCCGGACAGCTGGGAAGGCTAGCCCGCTGCGGGCGGGTGGGCGCCCGCAGATTTCACCCGAGTCGGGCGACCCACCGCCTGCAACCATCCAGGCGATGGGCCGCGTGATGTGGAGCGTGAGACAGGGCCGGGCCGGCGAGTTCGACGCGCCCGAGCTCATGAGCGGTTATCGCTCGTCCAACCCCGTCCACGAGCCGAAGCTCGGGGACGTCGTCCGCCTCCCGGATGGATCTGGTCCATGGCGCGTCGTCGACTGGGCCGTGGCCGATCGAGTCGACGCGCCGGGCAACGTGCTCCTGGTCGAGCGCGCCGCCGGATAGCGACGCTACGCCGAGGCGAGCGCCTTGGACTTGATCTGGTCGAACTCCGCCTGGGTGATCGCGCCGGAGTCCAGGAGCTCCTTGCCCTTCGCGATCTGGTCCGTGGGACCGGACGAGGCGACCGAGCGCACGTAGCTGTCCACCTCGGCCTGCTGGGCCTTGGCCCTCTCCGCCGCCCGCTCGCCCATGCTCTTCCCTTCGGCGATCAGGTAGATGAAGACGCCGAGGAACGGGAGGATGATCACGAACACCGACCAGGCCGCCTTGGCCCAGCCGCCGATGTCGTGCCGGCTGAAGAGGTCGCCGAAGACGGTGAAGAGCAGCCAGAACCACAGGATCCACATGAAGAACACGAACATCGACCACATCACGTCGCCGAACGAGTAGGCAGCTAGCACGGTCATCTCCTCCGTTGAGGTCTGGATTGCGTCTGTGCCAGGAACGTGCCACGGCGCGCCGGGCGCGTCAGGGTTGCTGCCACCCGCCCGGGAGCAAGCTCGCACCAAGATGCGTCGTGCGCCTGCCGAGCCGGTCGTGCTCGCGAGCCTCCTGCTGTGCTCCCCGGTGTCCTAGGGGACGGCGAGCCGCGCCCAGACGTTCGCGAGCAGCCGCCGGAACGGTGCATCGATGAGCGCGCTCGTCAGGTTGAGCGCGCCGGAGGAGAAGACCTTCGCGCCTCCCTGCTCGTAGTAGGTCATCTGGCCGCGGATCGTGGGGTCCGGCAGGTGCGGGTCCACCTCCGCGAGGACGTCGGTCCCGGGCGGCGAGACGGACGTCGTCATGTCGTACTCGATCCCGAGGAAGGGCCAGGCGGCGAGCGCCGCGTCGTCGACGCCGGCCAGCTGCCACGACTGCGTCCCGGCCGGCGTAAGCTGGTAGTAGCCGCGGTGCCGTCCCTCGTCGTTGGCGCGGTACTGGACGCCGAGGATGCGCGACTCCGGCCGGCCGAGCGTACGCCACTCGGCGATGCGCCTGATCTGGTCGCCGTGGCGCCCGATCTTCCACAGCAGGTTCGTCGAGGAGAGGAAGATCATGTTGCCGCCGAGGTCGCGGTAGCCCGCGATCAGGTCGTACATGTGCGTCGTCACGTACTCCTCGTGGAAGGGGAAGACGATCAGGTCGTAGAGGCGCGCCAGCTCGTCCGCGCTGCCGAACTTCGCGAGGTCCTGGTCGCTGACGAAGTCGACCCGCTTCCCGGTCGAGTAGAGCCAGTGGAGGAACGGCACGTCGTACGCGCGCCAGCTCGGCGGAGCGCCGCCCTGGGTGTACGGGCGCGAGAGGTCGACCGTGCGGACGTCGTTGGCCGCGTACCACGTGTCGCCCCAGCCGTCGCCGTTCGCGTCGTAGTGGTTGTAGGCCTCCCATGTGAAGGTATGGAGGACGACGGCGATCCGGTGCGCGCCGAAGGGGTGCGGGCGGATGATCAGGGGCGCGTAGTAGCTCTGCCCGTCGGGCGCCGTGAGACGCGCGAAGTAGATGCCGTTCGCCCAGTCGCCAAGCTGCACGGCGAGCGTCGCGGGCGCGTTTCGGTTCGCCGACCAGTCGACCCGGCGCGGCTCGCTCACCGGGACTCCCTCCATCGCCGCGCCCCGCGTCGGCTGCGCCTCGGGGCCGGCCTGGAAGAACTGCAGCGTGAAGGACGGCACGTCGGTCGCGATCCGCAGCTGCGCGGGCGCGCCCTGCGAGTAGGTGGCCTGCGTGAAGCCCGCGTCGATCCCCATCACGCGCACGACGGGCGCCGGCGGGAGCCACGGCAGGAGCCGGTGGTCGCCGCACCCCGGGGCCGGGGCACCGGTCGTGACCAGGAGCCGGTACGTCTGAGGCACCGTCGTCTGCGGCGGCGCCCAGGCGAGCGCGTGCCGGCCGGCGGAGAGGGGGCGCTGCGTCTCGAGCACCACGGTCGGGTGCTTGCGGCAGACCATCACGCGCAGGAAGACCGTCGCCGGGGACGCGAGCCGGAAGCGGATTACCGCTTCGTCGCGCAGACCGTCGCCGTTCGGGCTCACGGTCGCGAGAAGCGGGCGGTCGCCGGCGAAGGGCGTCCCGCTCGTGACGCGCAGGTTCGACAGGAGCCGCGGCCTGGCGGCCCGCTCGATCGCACGCGCGACCTGGGCGGACGTGAGCGGCGCTGCGATCTCGTCCCGGTCACCGTGAGCAGCTCCGGCATGCCAGTCCGGGCGAGGCGGACCGGCCGAGACGGCGGGGATCGAGCCTGGCGCGAAGAGCAGCAACGGAGCGAGGGCCAGGACGGGGCGCAACCGACGCAGCACGACCCCATTGGAGCGGACCGCCCAGCGGGCACAGGCGCTGAGAGTTTCCCCTGAGCAGCCGCGCGGCCTAGTCCCGATGCGCCGGCGGAACCCCCGGCCGAAGCTGATCTCGACACCTGAGGAGGTGGTTCGAGATGAAATCTCGCTCTAAGGCGGCAGCTGCAGCGACAATCGCAGCAGCCTCGGCCGCCGCATTACTCATGCTCACGGTCGCAGGCAGCGCAGGAGCGTCACAGGTTTCGTATCCGCGCTCGCAAACGCTGATCACGAGCGGGACGCAGTGGGGCACGATCGCAGGGTTCAACCCATACGCCGGCAGCTACGCGGCGGGGATGATCGGACTCAACCTCGAGACGCTGCTCCGCTACGACCCCATCAAGGACAAGTACATCAACTGGCTCGCGAAGTCGGCGAAATGGACCGGCGCGAAGCAGTTCACGATCAGCGTCCGGCCGAACGTCAAGTGGGGAGACGGGAAGAAGTTCGTCGCCAAGGACGTCCTTTTCAACCTGAAGCTGTTGCGCTTCAAGACGTCGCAGTGGAACAACCTCTACTTGAACATCAAGTCGATCAAGGTGAAGGGCAGCAACGTCGTCATCGGCTTCAAGAGCACGCCGAACTACATCCAGTGGCAGAACGCGATGTGGAACATCCCGATGATCAGCCCCGCACAGGGGAAGGTCATCACGTCGGCGCAGAAGTTGACGACGTACAACCCGAAGAACCCGGTCGGCACCGGCCCGTACGCGCTCGACAAGAAGGGATTCGACCCGACCACGCGCGTCGTCTGGGTGAAGAAGGCGCACTGGTGGGCATCTGACCAGGGCAAACAGCCCACGCCGAAGCCGAAGTACATCATCGACCTCGTCAACACGAGCAACACCAACAGCCTCTCGGCAGTGCTGGCGGGCGTGGAGGACCTGAACAACAACTTCCTCCCCGGCGTCAACAAGCTCGCCGACCGGAAAAGGGTGCTGACGTACTTCCCGAAGGCGCCCTACATGCTGTCGGCCAACACGGCCTGGCTCGAGCCGAACACGACGGTCAAGCCGCTCAACAACCCGCTCTTCCGGCGGGCACTCGCCATGGCGGTCAATCCAAAGAAGTACGCGCAGCAGGCCGAGTCGGGCCTCGTCCTCAAGGCCGACCCGACGGGCCTCCTTCCGACCTGGAAGAAGTACATCGACCCGACGGCCGTACAGGACTACGGGTTCACGTACAGCACCAACAAGGCGGTGGCTCTGCTGAAGAAGGCCGGCTACAAGAAGGGCAGTGACGGCTACTTCATGAACAAGGACGGATCGAAGATCGACCTGTCGATCATGGTCCCGCAGGGCTGGTCCGACTGGGAGGCCGCCCGCGACATGATCATCGCCGACGCGAAGGCGGCAGGGATTCGGCTTCACGCCGTCATCGGCGACCAGAACGCCTGGATCAGTGCGAGGGGCACTGGCCACTTCGACCTGGCCCTCGACAACCACTGGCAGATCAGCGACAACCCGTGGACGTACTGGAACGGCATCTTCCACCTGCCGATCCTCACCACCGGCACGGGACAGGTGAACTTCAACTTCGAGCGGTATTCCAACCCGAAGGCCTGGGCGCTGGTGCAGGAACTGGACAAGACGCCGCTGAACAACAAGAACAGGATCGAGTTCATCAACAACCAGCTACAGACGATCCTGATGAAGAACCTGCCGTTGATCCCGCTCTGGTACAACGGCCAGTGGGCGCAGTTCACGACCTTGCGCTGGACTAACTGGCCCAACTCGACCAACAGGCAGTTCACCCCGGTCATGTGGGGCGGCTATCTCCAGATGACGGGCATCGACATGATCACGCACCTCAAGCCGGTCCAGTGAGGTGGTGCTGATCCTGTAATGAGCTCGCGTCCCTCCCGGCGGAGGCCGGGAGGGACGCCGCTCTCGGCCCGAGGAGACGCCGGTGCTGCGCTACTTCGCTAGAAAGCTCTTCGTCTACGGCCTGACGTTCATCGTCGCCGTCACGGTCGACTGGGCAATCCCGCACCTGATGCCGGGGAACCCGGTTCTGACGCTGATGAGCCGGATCCAGACCCAGGATCCGCAGGTGGCGCAGCAGATGTACGACCACTACATGCGCGCGTTCAACCTCGACCTGCCGCTGTGGAAGCAGTACTGGTACTTCTGGGTCTCGCTGTTCCACGGCGACCTCGGGACCAGCATCCTGCAGTTCCCGACGCCGGTGATGTCGATCATCGTGCACGCGGTCCCCTACACGCTCGCACTGCTCGTGCCGGCGATCGTGCTCAGCTGGTACGCGGGGAACAAGTTCGGTGCGCTGGCCGCCCGCCGCAAGGTGCTCGACAACACGCTGCTCCCGTTCGGCTACACGCTGACCGCGACGCCGTACATGTGGCTCGGGATCCTGCTCGTCTGGGTGCTCGCCGTGACCTGGCATGTCTTCCCGGTCGGCTTCGCCTACGACCCGACTGCGGTGCGCGGGTTCTCATGGCCCTTTGTCTCGAACCTCGCCTATCACTGGTTCCTGCCGTTCCTGTCGCTCTTCCTCGTCGCTTTCGGCGGCTGGGCGATCGGGATGCGGAACATGATCATCTACGAGCTCGAGTCCGACTACGCGCATTACCTCGGAGCGCTGGGCGCACCGCAGAGGCTGATTCGCAAGTACGCGTTCCGCAACGCGATGCTGCCGCAGATCACCGGGCTCGCGCTCGCCCTCGGCGCGATCCTCGGCGGGGCGCTCGTCACCGAGATCGTGTTCTCGTACCCGGGTCTCGGCTTCCAGATCTACCACGCGATCACGAACAAGGACTACTTCGTGATCCAGGGCATCTTCCTCTTCATCATCATCGGCGTCCTGCTCGCGAACTTCATCGTCGACATCGTCTATCTGATCGTCGACCCGCGGACGAGGATCGGGATGGAAGGAGGCCGGTCGTGAGCTCTGTGCCGACCGCTCCGCTCGCCAGCCCCAGCGATCCGACGCAGGTCGAGGCGGTGCCGGTCGCGCAGCCGATGTCGGGCTTCCAGGAGACGCTCCACTTCGCGCTCCGAAACAAGAAGCTCGTCTTCGGCCTCTCGATGACTACGGCGTTGCTCCTGTTCGCGCTCTTCGGGCCGCTGTTCGCGCGGCACGGACCGCTCGTCTACGGCGGCGACCTCGGGCTGGCGCCGACCAGGGCCGGTGGCTACTGGTTCGGAACGACGCTCCAGGGCCAGGACGTGTACGCACAGTTCGTGACAGGCCTTCGGCTCGCGTTCATCGTCGGCGCGCTCGGGGGCGGAATCGCGGCAATCATCGGCATGGTGATCGGCTTCACCGCCGGCTACCGCGCCGGCTGGGTCGACGAGTGCCTGAACATGCTGACGAACGTCGTCCTCGTCATCCCGACGTTCGCACTCCTGCTCGTGATCGCGGCGTATCTCCAGGTACGCGGGATCGTGACGGAGGCCGTCTTCATCGGGATCACCTCGTGGCCCTGGGCGGCCCGCGCGCTCCGGGCACAGACGTTCTCGCTCGTCTCGCGCGACTTCGTCGACATGGCGCGCCTGAGCGGGCGCAGCAGCCGGCACATCATCTTCAAGGAGATCGCGCCGAACATGAGCTCGTACCTGTTCATGATGTTCATCCTCCTGTTCGGAGGCGCGATCCTGATCGCCGCGACGCTCGACTTCATCGGGCTCGGCCCCTCGAACACGATTTCGCTCGGGCAGATGATGCAGCTCTCCGTGCAGAACGCCGCGCTGCAGCTGCACCTCTGGTGGTGGTTCCTTCCGCCCGGGCTCGGGATCATGGCGATCGTCGGTTCCCTCTACGTCATGAACGTCGGGCTCGACGAAGTCTTCAACCCGAAGCTACGGGAGATGTAGGTGGCGCTTCGCGTCGAGCACCTGCGCGTCTATTACCGCACGCTCGCGGGCGACGTGAAGGCGCTCGACGATGTCTCCTTCGACGTCGCAGACGGTGAGATCATGGGGCTTGCCGGGGAGTCGGGCTGCGGGAAGTCGACGCTCGGCAAGAGCCTGATCCGCCTCGACGGCCGGATGCGCTACGTCGGTGGCCACGTCCTGCTCGACGGCGAGGAGCTACCCGTCTGGGACGACGAGGCGATGGACCGCTTCCGCTTCCGCGAGGTCTCGATCGTGCCGCAGTACGCGATGAGCGCGCTCAACCCGATCCGCAAGGTCGGCCCGATGATCCGCGACCTGCTGCGCGCCAGAGGCGTCCACCCGAACGGCATCCAGCGGGAGCTCGAGCGGCGGCTCGAGCTCGTCGGGCTCCAGCCCGACGTGCTCGGCCTCTATCCGATCGAGCTCTCTGGCGGCATGAAGCAGCGCGTCGTGCTCGTGCTGTCGACCCTGCTCGACCCGTCGCTCCTGATCGCCGACGAGATCACCTCCGCACTCGACGTCTCGACGCAGAAGGCGGTCGCGCAGACACTCGTCGAGTTCCGGGACCGCGGCTTCGTCAAGAGCTTGATCGTGGTCACCCACGACCTTGCGGTGCTCGCCCAGATCGCCGACACGATC
Source organism: Gaiellaceae bacterium (assembly GCA_035713675.1). Taxonomy (GTDB): domain Bacteria; phylum Actinomycetota; class Thermoleophilia; order Gaiellales; family Gaiellaceae; genus Palsa-739. The sequence goes on from DASSZE010000023.1 coordinate 34,041, forward strand.
CTCGTCATGTACGCCGGCAAGCTGGCCGAGAAGGCCACGGCCGAGGAGATCATCTCGACGCCGCGGCATCCGTACACGCGAATGCTCATCTCCTCCCTGCCCGAGGTCGGGGTGCGCTACGAGGAGAAGGAACTGCGCGGGATCCCCGGCCGCCCGCCGTCGCTGCTCGAGCCGCCGGGCGGCTGCCGCTTCCGCGACCGCTGCCCGCTCGCGACCGCACGCTGCGCGCAGGAGCCCCCCTGGGTCGAGCAGGACGGACGCGGCGTCGCCTGTTGGGAGGCGGAGACTACGACCACCCAGGCCGCACTACTGGCGGAGACGCGCTGATGCTGCGGCTCGACGACGTCTCGAAGACCTACCACGTCGGCTCGTTCGGCCGTGGGCGACTCGCGGCGGTGCGCGAAGTGAGCTTCGAACTGAAGGCGGGCGAGGTGCTCTCCCTGATCGGCGAGAGCGGGAGCGGAAAGTCGACCATCGGCCGAATGGTCCTCCGGCTTCTCCAGCCGACCGGGGGCTCGATCACGTACGACGATGCCGACATCGGCAAGCTCCGCGGTGGCGCACTCAAGGAGTACTACCGGCACGTCCAGGGCGTCTTCCAGGATCCGTTCAGCTCGTACAACCCGATCTTCAAGGCCGACCGGATCTTCGGACTCGTTCACGCCGGCTTCTTCCCCGGGATCAGCCGGAAGGAGTGGGATCAGCGGGTCCGAGCGTCGCTCGAGTCGGTTGCGCTGAATCCCGACGACGTCCTCCACAAGTACCCGCACCAGCTCAGCGGCGGCCAGCTGCAGCGGCTCCTTGTCGCGCGTGCGCTGCTGCTCGACATCCGTTACCTCGTCGCGGACGAGATCATCAGCATGCTCGACGCCTCGACGCGGATCGACGTGCTCAACCTGCTCGCCGACCTGAAGGCGCGTGGGCTGGGGATCCTCTTCGTCACCCACGACCTCTCGCTCGGCAACTACATCAGCGACAGGACGATCATCCTCCGCCACGGCTGCATCGTCGAGATGGGCGCGACGGAGAAGGTCTTCGGCGACCCGCGCCATCCGTACACGCAAGACCTGCTCGCCTCGGTGCCCCTCCTCCACACGCGCTGGGAGCAGGACGGCTCGCGCCGGGTCGCCGAGCCGCGCCCCGACCCCCGGCTCGAGGCGCCTCGGCTCGTGCCCGTCGAGGACGACCACTTCGTGGCGACGGGTTGAAGGAAGGCAGTTTGAAAGGAGCCCTCATGGACCGCTACCCCACCTTCCCGCCCGACTTCCTCTGGGGAGCGGCGACCTCCTCGTACCAGATCGAGGGCGCGACGACCGAGGACGGCCGCGGCGAGTCGATCTGGGACCGCTTCTGCGCCGTCCCGGGCGCCGTTCGCAACGGCGAGTCCGGCGCGGTCGCCTGCGATTTCTTCCACCGCTATCCCGAGGACGTCGCCCTGATGCGCGAGCTGGGCATCGGCGCGTTCCGCTTCTCGGTCTCGTGGCCGCGCATCCTGCCGGAGGGGCGGGGACGCGTCGAGCAGCGCGGCCTCGACTTCTACGACCGGCTCGTGGACGAGCTGCTCGAGGCGGAGATCCGTCCCTGGGTCAACCTCTTCCACTGGGATCTGCCGCAGCGGCTCGAGGACGAGGGCGGCTGGCCGGTGAGGTCGACGGCCGAGGCGTTCGTCGAGCTCGCCGAGGCAGTGGTGGGACGGCTCGGCGACCGCGTGAGCGACTGGTCGACGCACAACGAGCCCTGGTGCGCCGCGTGGCTCGGCTACGGCCTCGGCCTGCACGCGCCGGGACGCCGGAGCAGGGCCGATGCGATCGCCGCGCTGCACCACCTGCTCCTCTCGCACGGCTGGGCGGTCGACGTGGTCCGGCGCGCCGCCTACGACGCGCGCGTCGGGATCATCCTCGACTCCTCCCCGGCTCATCCCGCCACCGCGGACCCGGCCGATGCGGCGGCGGCGCGGGAGGTCGACGCGCTCCGCAACCGCTTCGTCTTCGACGCCGTGCTCCGTGGCAGCTACCCGGACGACGCACTCGCGCTGCTCGAACCGGTCGTGCCGCCGGTCCGCGCAGGGGACATGGCCGCGCTCTCGCCCCCGCTCGACTGGGTCGGCGTGAACAACTACACGCGGACGCTCGTCCGGGCGAACCCGGACGGTGGCCGTCCGCTCGAGGTGCGCGCTCCGGAGGGACGCCTGACCGAGATGGGCTGGGAGGTCTACCCGGACGGGCTCTACGAGTTGCTGACGCACGTCCACCGCGAGTACGCCCCCGCCTCGATCTACGTGACCGAGAACGGCGCCGCCTTCGCCGACACCCGCGGTCACGACGGCCGCGTGCGCGATCCCGAGCGCATCGAGTACCTCGCCGCCTATCTCGACG
>DASSZE010000024.1:0-22581 GCA_035713675.1 Gaiellaceae bacterium
CCGAGCAGGCGCAGCGACGAGAGGTCGTGCCGCTGGGCGTGCTCCGGCCCCCACTTCATGTGCGAGCGGATCGCCGTCGGCGCCGTGTAGAGGATCGTCACCTTGTACTTCTCGACGATCGACCACCAGCGGTCCTTGTCCGGGTAGTCGGGCGTGCCCTCGTACAGGACCGACGTCGCCCGGTTGCAGAGCGGGCCGTAGACGATGTAGCTGTGGCCGGTGATCCAGCCGATGTCGGCCGCGCACCAGTAGACATCGTCGTCCCGCTTCAGGTCGAAGATGTAGTGGTGCGTCACCGACGTGCCGACGAGGTAGCCGGCCGTCGTGTGGATGATCCCCTTCGGCTTCGCGGTCGTGCCGCTCGTGTACATGAGGAAGAGCAGGTCCTCGCTGTCCATCGGCTCGCACGGGCACGTCTCCGGGTCGTCCGACGCGTTGCTGTCGAGTTCGTGCCACCAGTGATCGCGCCCGTCCTGCATCGGCACGTCCCCGCCGGTGCGGCGGAGGACGACGCAGCTCTGCACGCCGGGCGCATCGGCCATTGCCTCGTCGGCGATCGCCTTGAGCCCGACCTTTGAGCCACGCCGCCAGGCCTCGTCCTGCGTGATGAGGACCTCGCACTCCATGTCGTTCATCCGGCCCGAGAGCGAGTCGGCCGAGAAGCCGCCGAAGACGACGGTGTGCGGTGCGCCGAGCCGCGTGCACGCGAGCATCGCCACCGGCAGCTCCGGGACCATGCCCATGTAGATGCCGACCGGCGTCCCCTTCTTGACGCCGAGCTTCTTGAGCGCGTTCGCGAAGCGGACGACGTCCTTCTGGAGATCCGCGTACGTGATCGTGCGCGAGTCTCCCTCCGGCTCGCCTTCCCAGTGGTAGGCGACGACACCGCCGTCGCCGGCCTCCACGTGCCGGTCGACGCAGTTGAAGCAGACGTTCAGCGTCCCGCCCAGGTACCACTTCGCGTACGGGGGCTCCCACTCGTAGAGCTCCGTGAAGGGCTCGAACCACGTGACCCGCTCACGTCCCTCGCGCTCCCAGAACTCCTCGAACGGGACGTCGTAGATGTCGGGCTGCGCGTTCGCCTGGGCTGCGAAGTCCTCGGGGGGCGGGTACCGCCGTTCCTCGAGGAACATCGTGTCGATCGCGTGCTGGCTCGTCTCTGTGGCCAAGCCGCCTCCTTCCTCTCTCCGGCGTTGCCGGGATCCTAGGCGGTGGCCGCCACGCGGGCCTCCGTCACGAGCGGCCTGCCGACGGGCAGAACCACCCTGCCGGCGACACCGTTCATGACGCCTGCCGCTGACACGTACCACGCAACCCCGGCCGTCACGATCCCGGCCCAGCCGCCCGCATGCAGCCACCACTCGGTGCCGCCGTGCGAGAGGTTGAAGAAGCCGATCACGAGCAGGATCTCGGTGATCTCCAGAGTGAGGAAGACCATGAACACGCCGGCGTTCACCCGGGTGCTCGCGATCAGCATGTACGTGTTGAAGACGGCGAACGCAAACAGGAACCACGCGAGCGCGTTCGTCAGATCACCGCCGCTGTAGGCGGCCAGGAATTTGCCGTTGCCCACGCCGAGGATGATGAACAGCCCGAGCCCCATCCAGAAGCCGCCGTAGGTCGAGAACGCGGTCGCCCCGAAGACGTTCCGGTTGCGGAACTCCCACATTCCCGCCGCAAACTGCGCCATCCCGCCGTAGAAGATGGCAGGCCCGACCCAGATCAGGTCGGGGATCCATGACGCGTTGTGCCCGCTCAGCAGGAACGTCGTCAGGGCGAACCCGGCGAGCCCGAGCGGCGCGGGGTCGGCGGCCGGTGTGCTCTCCACCAGCTGCACCGGCCGATCGGAAGACAAAGCGCTCATTCAGTCCTCCTAGCTCCGGAGGCGGCGGAAACCCCCAAAGGCCCGTCGTCCCCCGATGTATTTGGCGCAGCTTTACCCGATTTCGCTCGGGTTAGTCAAGGTTCGAGGTCATACGGGTAATCCGTGATGACCTCGGCACCGTCCTCGGTGACGAGAACGATGTCCTCGAGCCGCACGCCACCGTAGCCGGAGCGGTCGAGGCCGGGCTCGACCGTGACGACGTCGCCCGCGACGAGCGGCTTGGTCGAGATCAGCCCCATCCCCGGCTGCTCGTGCACCTCGAGACCGACGCCGTGACCGAGCCCGTGGAAGAAGCCGTCGGCCAGCGTCTCCCCCGGCGTCTTCGTCCGGACCGTCGGCTCGCCGGCCGCCTCGAAGATGTCGCAGGTGAGGTCGAACAGGGAGTGGCCGTCGACGCCGGCGCGGATCGCCTCGACCGAACGGTCGAGCGCCTCCTTGACCAGGCCGTGCCACCGGCGGATGTCGTCCGCCACCTCGCCGACGACGAAGGTGCGCGTCATGTCGGTGTAGACGGCGGAGGCGTTGTCGCGCGGGAAGATGTCGACGATCAGCGGCGTGTGCGGCGGGATCGGGCCCGAGCCCATGTCGTGGCCGACGGCGCCCTGGGCACCCGGCGCGACGATGTACTCGTCGGCGGTCGTGTCGTGGGCGGCGAAGGCGACGTTCATGTCCGCCTTCACGCGCTCGACGGTGAGCTGCTCGCCGTCGAGGAGCAGCTCGTCGCCGCTGATCTCCGAGCGGCGGAGGAGATCGCGGCACGCGTCCATCGCGGCCTCAGCCGCCTTCTGCGCCCGCCGCATCCCCTCGAGCTGGGCGGCGGTCTTGGCGCGCCGGCGGTCGTCGAAGAGGTCCTGGTCGACGTCGAGCTCGACCCCCTCGGCGCGCAGCCGGTCGGCGAGCCAGACAGGGAAATCCTGGGGTACGGTCGCGCGCTTCAGGTTCAGGCTGCCGACGGCCCGGAGCGCGAGCTGCGCAGCCAGCTCCCGGCGGTCGATGCCGGACCGGATCAGCTCGTCGGAGCCGAACTCCTCGTGCACGTGCACGTCGAACAGCCCGAGCTCGCGCAGCCGCCCGGCCTCCATCGAGTTCGAGAAGACGAGCCGGGAGCCGTTGTCCTCGGCGTAGAGGAACGGATCCGGCACCCCGAGCGGCACGGCGTGGCGCATGTCGGCCGACCGGAAGGAGTCGCCGTAGATGAGAATCGCGTCCGCCACAGCCCGATCGATCCTAGCGATCGCGCAACGGTTGCCCCATCGCCCTCTCAGCGGGACCAGGGATACTCGCGCGGCAGATGGAAACCGCCGACGAGAGAGACGACCCGGCCTTCCCGATCGGTGCTGCCTGCCGGATCGACTCGCGTTCGCCGTGGCGCCAGGTCGCCGAGATCCCGGTCGGCCTCGACCCCGAGGGAATCGCCGTCGACGAGGCGCGGCGGCGCGCGTTCGTCGCGTGCTCGCGCAGCGACTTCGTCTCGGTCGTCGACCTCGAGACGCACGAGGTCGTCACCGAGATCCCGACCGGCGCGGAGCCGATCGACATCGGCCTCGACGAGCAGACGGGCCGCGTGTTCAGCGCCGACGCACACTCAGACCAGGTCACGTTCATCGACTCGGCGACGCTCGAGGTCGAGACGGCGGTGCCGGTCGGCGGCTATCCGTCGGGCCTGACCCACGTCCCGGAGTTCCGCCGGCTCTACGTCGGCAACTCGCTCGGCTCGACGATGAGCGTGATCGACCTCGACACGCTCGAGACGGTGGCGACCGTCGACGCGGAGCCGGGGGCCGGCGCGATCGGCGTCGACCCGACTCGCCGCCTCGTCGTGTGCGTCAACTTCGTCGCCGCGTCGGCGAACTTCTACGACGCCGACTCCTTCGAGGAGGTCGGCCGGCTCGAGCTCGGCACCGGCACGTGCGCGATCGGGATCGTCCCCGAGCGCGGCGAGGCGTTCATCGTCAACTCGATCGCGGGCACCGTCTCCCGCGTCGACCTCGACAGGGTCGAGGTGGTCGAGGAGATCCGCACCGGCCAGGCGCCGGTCGGGCTCACGATGGCGCCCGCGCACGACCGGGTCTACGTCACGAACCGCGGTGCGGGCACGCTGAGCGTGCTCGGCGTCGCCGACGGCGAGGAGTGGTCTCAGATCCCGGTCGGGAACGGCCCCGGCGGCGTCGTCGTCGACCGGCACGACGGCCGGATCCTCGTCGCGAACGCCGGCAGCCAGACGATCTCGATCGTCGAGGACCTGCTCGCGGCGAAACCCCCCGCGCCCGTCTTCGAGGAGGCGAGCCCGTGGCTCGGCAACCCGCTGCCGAACTTCGCGCTCGAGGACTACTGGACGGGCGAACGGCGCACGAACGGCAACTGGGCCGAGAAGAAGTACATCCTCAATTTCTTCGCCTCCTGGTGAGGCCCGTGCAACGCGGAGGCGCCGTTCCTCGAGGAGCTGCGCATTCGCGAAGGGGCCCGGTCGGGCCTCGAGGTCGTGCTGGTCGACATCTGGGAGGGGACGGAGCCTCGCCCCGAGGTGGAGCGCTTCTGCGACATGTGGGGCGTCAAGGGGCCGATCCTCCTCGACCCCGAAGGCGTGCTCGCCGGGAAGCTCGGCGTGCGCGGCGTGCCGACGAATGTCGTCGTCGACTCGGACGGGACGGTTCGCGCGTTCGGCGCGGCGCGCCTCGACGAGCTCGAGCAGGCGATCGACGAGCTGTACGGCCGCTAGCTCCATGGCGCTGCTGCGCGCCGAGGAGGAGACGAAGGTGCGCGAATGGTTCGCCGGGCTCGAGCGGCCCGTCGAGCTCCTCATCGCCGTCGGCCCGGAGGAGACACCGCTCGCGGGAGCGGGGGACGTCGACTTCGGCGCGGAGCTGGTGCGCGTGTGCGAGGACTTGGCGGCCCTCGGCGACCGTGTGACCTGCCGCGTGGAGCACGAGCCCGAGGGCTTCCCGCGCTTTCCGTCCGTCTCGATCCGGCCGGACGGTCGCGAGGCGGGCCTGCGCTACGACGGCCTGCCGTGGGGGTACGAGCTCGGCTCGATCGTCGGCGCGATCGTCGAGGCCGGTCGTTCCGAGCCGTCGCTGCGTCCGGAGTCGCGCGCGGCGCTCGAGGAGCTGGAACGGGACCTCTCCCTCGAGGTCTTCGTCACCCCGACCTGACCACATTGCCCGCCGGCCGTGCTGCTGGCGTTCCGATGTGCTCTCGCCTCCGAGCGGGTGACCGCGGCCGCGATCGAGGCGAACGAGTTCCCGCAACTGGCGCAGGAGATGCAGGTCTGGGCGGTGCCGCGGATCGTCGTCGACGGCGAGCCGCGTTGGGACGGATCCGTTCCGGAGCCGGAGTTCCTGCGGCGGATCCTCGCCTAGCCGGTCAGCTTCACGGCGCACCAGACGCCGGAGAGGCCACCTATGCAGCCGAGCGCCAGCGAGGCGAGACCGAGCGTGCTGCCGCCCCAGGCCAGCGGCGCAAGGCCGCCGATCGTGGAGCCGACCACGACGAAGATCCACATCACGCGCCTGTCCATCGGTGTCTCATCGGCCTGTTGTCGCCCCACCTCGATCCTCACAACCGAAGGCGGAACGTCGGCCGCCGGCCGCGGATCGACGCACGCAGCTCGATCCGGGCGTCCACCGGGCCGTGTACCGGGCCGCGGTAGGCGAACTCCGCCACGCCGCGGCTGCGCGGGAGCAACTCTTCGCGCCGCGGGCGCAGCGTCGCGAAGCGGCGGCCGTTGCGGCTGAGCACAAGGCGCAGGCCGTCCTCCCCGAGCCGCTCGGTCACGTTGCCGCGGTTGACCAGCAGAAGCCCGAGCAGGCGCGACCCGCCGCGGCGGCGGACACTCAGAGCACGCGCGTCGAGCCGGCGCACGATCCGGCCGGGGACACGGAGGTCGACGACGACGCCGACCCGCAGCCGCACGCGCACACGGCGTCGGCCGAGCGGCCGCGTCGTCAGGAGCACGAGCGCCGGGTGGTCGCCCGGCTCGGCCCGACGGGACGGCGCCGCGCTCACGTGCAGGACCGCCCTGCCTCCCGGCGCAACCCGGAGCCGCCGCGGCCGGAAGCGCAGCCAGGCCGCGGTCCTGCGGCCCGGGCGCACGCGGGGCCTCCCGCGCAGGGAGCGTGCGAACCCGGCCCGCGAGACGTCGACCACCAACGCCCGCCGCCCGGGATTCCGCACCGTGACGGTCGCCGCGGCCGAGCCGCGGAGCGTCACGCGGAGCGGGCTCGCGCTGAGCCCGATGCCGCGGCCGGTCGCGGCACCCGGCAGGGATGCCGCGACCAGGCCGACGGCCGCCGCCGCGAGGGCGCGTCTCACCGGCCGATCACCGTGTACGTGAGCGTCGCCGTGTAGTGTCCGGCCGGGACGACCGGCAACGGCGAGACGAAGCCGACGCTCGTCGCCACGTCGTCGCCTCCGTCCGCGCTGGGGCCGCTCGCCGTTACCAGGAGCAGGTCGGAGGCTGGTGCGATCGGCACCGCCACGAGACCTCCACTCCCGACGCCGATGCCGAGCGGGAGGTCGTGCGGCGCGAACGCCGTACGGTGGACGCTCAGCGTGTAACCGGCGGCGTCGTTGCTCGTCACCGTGACGTGCTCGGGGAGCGGCGCGGGCGTCGTGCCGGGCACGGCGGCCGGGAAGCTCAGCGTCGGATGGTCCAGCGCGATCGAGAGCAGCGGCTGGACGTCGACGTCGACTCCTGCCGACGCGCTCGGCCCGTTCGGGGGCGGCGGAGGAGCCGAGCAGGCGCTCGCCGCCGCCGACGAGTTCTGCGGAGACGGGGCGGCGCCGGCGAAGTCGGCCGCGTTGTCGTCCGTGTCGGTGCAGCCGCCGCCCGCGCGGGCGAGCGCCGTCGTCGCGCTCGGCGCAGGGGCTGCCCCAGTTCCCTCGTAGTCGGTCGCGCTGCCGTAGCCGACGAGGTCCTCGACCGAGCCGTCCGCCGAGCAGCTTCCCACCGAGGCGCCACAGGTCAGCGCCGTCGCGCCGTCGACGACGGCCACCTTGCCGCCGGTGACCGCGAGGTTCGACGTTCCCGTCGCATCGGGAGTCGGCAGGGCGGCGCCGGTCGTCCCGCCCGAGGCGAGCTGGACGAGGTACTTGCCGCCCGCCGGGATCGTGCCGCTGAGCGCGGTCGACCCCCAGCTCGTGCTGCCGGAGGACGCGTACTGGAGCGTCCAGCCGTCGATCGCGACGGAGCCCGCGCCCCGGTTGAAGAGCTCGACGTAGTCGTTCGAGTAGGCGGCGCCGCTGTTGCCGCCGGCGGCGAAGACCTCGGCCACGACGATGCTGCCCGAGCCGCTGCCGCGCGCCGACGCGGCCAGCAGGGGTAGGGCGAGAACCGAGAGCAGGACGAGCAGATGAATGCGCTTCATGGAGCCTCCGATCCGGGAACGGGTTGACGGCTCCCTTGCTACCGCGCGCCGCGCGCCGCCGACAGTGTCCTTTGCAGAGTCGGCACGGAGTCGGTGCGCATCCGGCTAGATTCAGCCTGTGGAGGCACTCGAGCGGGCACGGCAGGTCGCGACGTCCTGGGACGAGCGCCTGCGCACCGACCTCCCAGCCGATCTCGACGTCTTCGACGCCCACACGCACCTCGGCACGGACATCGACGGGATGGTCGGGCGCTACGAGGAGCTGATCGGGGTCATGGACAGCTACGGGGTCTCGCGTGCCTTCATGTTCTGCCTCGACGAGCCCGACCGGCACCCCGGCTTCCGCGCCGGGAACGACCGAACGCTCGAGTTCGCGGCACGCTCGGACGGGCGGCTGATCCCGTTCGTGCGACTCGCCCTCGACGAGGGCCCGATCGAGGAGGCGTGCCGCTGTCTCGACCTCGGCGCCCGTGGGATCAAGCTGCATCCGCGCGCACAGAAGTTCCTGCTCGACGACGAGCGGCTCGCGCCGGTCTTCGCGCTGGCCGCCGAGCGCGGCGTGCCGATCCTGATCCACGCGGGCCGCGGCCTGCCGCCCATCGCGGCCGAGCTCGAGCATCTCATCGACACGCACCCCGGCGCGCAGCTGATCCTCGCGCACGCCGGCATCGCCGACCTCGCGAATCTCGCGCATCGCTTCTCGGGCAAGCGCGGCGTCTTCTTCGACACCTCCGTCTGGAGCGCGATCGACCTGCTGGGGCTCCTGCGGCTCGTGCCGCCGGAGCAGGTCCTCTACGCCTCGGACTACCCGTACGGCCAGCAGCCGGGCTCGCTCCTGCTCTCCCTGCGCGTGGCCCGCGTCTCGGGCTTCGACGACCGGCAGCTGCGGGACATGTTCGCCGGCAACGCGAATCGCATGGCGAACGGCGAGGACCCGCTCGAGCCGTCGCGGCCACAAGGGCACGACATCCTCGAGCAGCCGCTCGCCCACGCGCGCATCCACCAGTACCTCTCGATGGCGATGCCGCTGCTCTTCGTGCGACAGCCGGACGCGTTCGGCGCCCTTGGGCTCGCGCTCAACGCAACCGAGGAGCCGAACGGCATGCGGCGCGAGGAGCTCGGGCGGATCCGCGAGCTGCTCGAGGCGGCGCGCGACCTGTGGCGGACGCTGCCCGAGGCCGAGGACGACAGCGAGCGGCGGCTCGTCGCGCGCACCGCCGTCCGCCTGATTCAGATCGCCGACACGATGGCGGTGACTTCCCGATGAGCGAAGTCCGGCTCGCCGTGAACGGCCAGGAGCACGTGCTCGACGTGCCCGTGGGGACGAGCCTCGCCCACGTCCTGCGCGAGGAGATCGGCCTGACCGGGACGAAGATCGCGTGCAACGAGGGCCACTGCGGCGCGTGCACCGTCCAGGTCGACGGCGTGCCCCGGCTCTCGTGCATCACGCTCGCGCACACGGTCGAGGGCGAGGTCACGACGATCGAGGGCCTGCGCGACCATCCTCTCGTCGAGGCATTCGTCCGCGCAGACGCCGTCCAGTGCGGCTTCTGCACGCCCGGCCAGGTCGTATCGGCTGCGGCGCTCGTGGCGGCGAATCCCCGACCGACGAGCGAGGAAATCCGTCACGCGATGGCCGGGAACATCTGCCGTTGCGGCACGTACCCCAAGATCGAGGAGGCGATTCTCAGTTGGCAAGGCTGATCCGCACCGAGAAGGAGGTCGAGGGCCGGTTCGAGGAGGTGTGGATCGTCGTCGAGGAGGATCCGCTCGAGCAGTGGCCCGCCGGCCCGCTCGCGGTGGTCGGCCGGCCGGCGCCGCGCCAGGACGCGCCGCTGCGGGTGCGCGGCGAGGCGCGCTACACGGCCGACGTCAAGCTGCCCGGCATGCTCCACGCCGCCGTCCTGCGCTCCCCGCATGCCCACGCGCGCGCGAAGCGGATCGATCTCGCGCCGGCGCTCGCACTGCCCGGTGTGCGCGCGGCGATCGGCCCGGGCGAGGCCCACGGCCTCGACGAGGAGGCCGGCTTCTCCGGGGCGCCCGTCGCCGCGGTCGCGGCCGAGACGTTCGGGCAGGCGCGCGCGGCGGTGAAGGCCGTCGAGGTGGAGTGGGAGGAACTCGAGGTCGTGCTCGATCCCGATGACGCCGTCAAGCGCGAGCTCCTCACCGAGGAGCCGCGCCGCCGCGAGCGCGGCGACGTCGAGCGCGCGTTCGCCGAGGCGGACGTCGTCGTCGAGGCCACGTACCGCACGCAGACCGTCCTCCACAACTCGCTCGAGACGCACCAGGCGGTCTGCGAGTGGCAGGGCGACACGCTTCACGTCTACATCTCGACGCAGTACATCTGGGGCGTCCGGCAGACGATCGCCAAGACGCTCGGGCTGCCCGAGGACAAGGTGCGCGTCGTGTGCGAGTTCATGGGCGGAGGCTTCGGCTCGAAGAACAGCCCCGACGAGTACACGTTCGTCGCGGCCGAGCTCGCGAAGCGAACCGGGCGGCCGGTGCGCTGCGCGCTGACCCGCCACGAGGAGCACACCGCCGCCGGCAACCGCAACTCGACCATCCAGCGCCTGCGGGCAGGTGCGCGGAGCGACGGGACGATCGTGGCGCTCGACGGCGAGTTCACGAACTCCGTCGGCTGGTCCGGCTGGTCGTCCCCGACCGAGGGGCCGATGTGGATGCTCTACGACTGCGACAACGTCCGCACCGTCACCTACGGCGCGAAGCTCAACACGCCGTTCATGAAGGCGTTCCGCGCGCCCGGGTTCGCCGAGGGCACGTTCGGGCTCGAGACGCTGATCGACGAGCTCGCGGCCAAGCTCGACATCGATCCGCTCGAGCTACGGCGGCGCAACTACGCGAGCTCGAACAACGGCGTGCCGTTCTCCTCGAAGAACCTGGAGGAGTGCTATCGCCGCGCCGAGCCGCACTGGGAGCGGCGGCACGAGGTGCGCTCGCGCTCCGACGCGGTCTGGAAGCGCGGGGTCGGGATGGCGAGCCAGATCTGGTACGGCGGCGGCGGGCCTCCCTCCTACGCGTGGATCCGGCTCGGCTCCGACGGCCGCGCGACGGTGGTCACCGCGATGCAGGACATCGGTACCGGCACTCGCACGGCGATGGCGCAGATCGCGGCCGAGGAGCTCGGGCTGCCGCTCGAGCACGTCGAGGTCGTGCTCGGCGACTCCGCCCGTGGGCCGTACGCCTCCATCTCGGCGGGCTCCTCGACGACGCCGTCGATGGGGCCGGCGGTGCGCGCCGCGGCCGCCGACGCGAAGCGGCAGGTGATCGAGATCGCCGCCCAGCGCCACCATCTCGAGGAGCGCGTCCTCGACATCCGCGACGGCAAGGTCGTCTCTGCGGACGGCAACCTCTCGGCTCCGGTCGAGGAGGTCGTCGGCCTGCTCGACGAGGCGCAGATCCTCGGCAAGGGCGCACGTGGGCCGAACCCGACGGGCATGAGCGTCCTCACGTTCGGCGTCCACGTCGTCGAGGTCGCGGTGGACGTCGAGACCGGCGAGGTGCGCGTCGAGCGCGTGGCGGCGATCCACGACGTCGGTCGGATCGTGAACCCGCTCGGCGCCTCGAGCCAGGTCGAGGGTGGCGTGATCCAGGGCATCGGCCACACGCTCTCGGAGGACCGGTTGCTCGATCCGGAGACGGGCCGCGTCCTCACCACCTCGCTCGATGCGTACCGGATGCCGACCATCGCCGACGTGCCGGAGATCGTCTGCGAGTTCGTCGACGTCCCGGACGAGCACCTGACGAACCTCGGCTCGAAGGGCCTCGGCGAACCGCCGATCGTCCCGATCGCCGCGGCGATCGCGAACGCAATCCGCGACGCGACCGGGGCCGAGGTGCGCGAGCTGCCGATCTCGCGGGAGGAGATGCTGCGCGCGCTCGAGGCCGTCAAGAGGAGGGAACGCCGTGGAGATCCTGCGGCCGTCTGACGCTTCCGAGATCCCAAGTAACACTGTGTTACTTGCGGGCGGGACGGAGGTCGTGCCGCTGCTACGGGAGGGCCTGCTCCGGGCGGATCGGCTCGTCGACGTGCGCGGCATCGTGCCGCGCGGGATCCGGGGCGCGACGATCGGCGCGGGAACGACGCTCGCCGAGCTGGAGGTCGAGCCGGCGATCCCGGAGGCGCTGCGCGAGGCGTGCCGGCTCGCGGCGTCGCCGCAGCTCCGGAACATGAGCTCGCTCGGCGGCAACCTCCTGCAGGCGACGCGATGCTGGTACTGGCGGCTCGGGTTCGACTGCCGCCTCCACGGCGGCGACCGCTGCCACGCCCGCGACGGCGAGCACCGTGAGCACGCGATCCTTGCGAACGACTTCTGCGCCTCGGCGCATCCGTCGGACGTCGCGGCCGCACTGGTCGCGCTCGGCGCGCGGCTGCGCACGAACCGCCGCGAGCTCGCGGTCGAGGAGCTCTACCGGCTGCCCGACGAGGGCGACCGGCGCACGACGAGGCTCGAAGACGGGGAACTGATCCTCGAGCTCGAGCTGCCGCCGGTCGAGACGAGCACCTACCTCAAGGCGATGGACCGCAGGCGGTGGTCGTTCCCGCAGGTCGGCGTCGCCGCTGCTCGCGTCGGCGGCGAGACGCGCATCGCGCTCGCGGGAGTCGCCCCGATCCCGTGGCGGATCGACGGCCCAGAGGCGCTCGACAGCGCGACGCCGCTGCCGCGCACGGAGTGGAAAGTGCCGGTCGCGCAGGCGCTCGTGCGCCGCGCGCTCGCCGCGCTGGCGTGATTGCCGCGGTCGTGCTCGCAGCGGGGGCGTCGTCCCGCTTCGGCACGGATCCGCCCAAGCAGGTCGCGTATCTCCCGCGGGTGCTCGCAGCGCTCGAGGAGAGCTCCGTCGACGAGATCGTCGTCGTGAGCGGCGCGCACGAGCTGGACGTCGACAGCGTGCCGTGTCGCGATTGGGAGCGCGGCCCCGGCGCCTCCCTGCGCTGCGGGCTCGCCACGCTGCCGCGGGAAGCTGAGGCGGCAGTCGTCGCCCTCGCCGACGGCCCCCGGCTCGACCCGCGCGCGGTCGACCGCGTGGTCGAGGACTGGCGCGCCCACGGCGGCGACGCGGTCGCGGCCACCTACGACGGAGTCCGCCTCCACCCCGTCCTCCTCGCGCGCAAGGTCTGGGACGCAGTCCCCGACGAGGGAGCCAAGTCGCTACCGGCCCGGCTCGTCCCCTGTGACGACCTGACGCCGCCGGGGGACGTGGACACCGCTATTCCAGCGGGATCCTGAGCGACGCGAGCTTCAGTCGCAGCTCGGGCGACATCGGCTCGACGACAGCTTTCCGCACGTAGACGCGCAGGCTCTCCTCGAACCGGTAGCGCCTCCGGCACGGCTCGCACTCGGCGAGATGCGCCTCCGCCGCGGCCATCTCCTCGTCGGTGAGGATCCGGTCGAGATACGGCTGCATCATCTCCTCGCAGTGTGCGCAGGGGTCCTTCATGTCGTCTCCTCCAGTGCCGACTCGGCGAGCTCACGCTTGAGGATGCGGCGCCCGCGATGGAGCCGCGACATCACCGTGCCGACCGGGATGTCGAGGATCTGGGCCGCATCCGCATAGCTGAAGTCGCCGAGGTCGACGAGCACGAGCACGTCGCGGAAGTCGTGCGGCACCGCCGAGAGCGCCGACACGATGTCGTCCTGGGACAACCGCTCCACGACCTTCTGCTCGTCGGAGACGCCGTCCCCGGTCTCGGCGAGCTTGTCGTAGAGGTAGTAGTCGTTCGTCTCGAGCGGCGTCGTCTGCGGAGCCCGCTGCTGCCGCCGTCCGCGGTCGATGTTGAGGTTCGTGAGGATCCGGAGCAGCCAGGCGCGCAGGTTCGTTCCCGGCGTGAACTGCCGCCAGCTCCGGAACGCGCGGGCGTACGTCTCCTGGACGAGATCCTCGGCCTCCTCGCGGGAGCCCGCGAGGTGACGTGCGACCCGGTAGACCTGGTCGGAGAGCGCGAGGGCGTCCTCCTCGAACCGGACGCGGTCGCGCGCCTCGGTCGCCACCCGCTGCGCCCCGGCCTCCTCCGGCTCGGCGTCCACGTGGTCAACCGTACCAGCGTGCGCCATAGGCTCCCGAACGCGCGCGGCGACGCTGCTATTCCGCGCCGGCGGGTACGGGAAGCAGTCGACGGAGCCGGGCGAGGGGCCGCACGACAGGGATCCCGCGCTCGAGCAGCTGCACGGCGTGCCGACCACCCGCGAGTGCGACGAGAACCGCTGGCTAGACGGCCGCGAGCTCTGGGAAGCCCGCCTTGGCGAGCTTCTCGACGATCGCGTCGCGGCTCGTCCGCTCGTCGTCCCAGGCGAGCGAGACCTGTCCCATCAGGGTCGCGTTCGCCGCCTCGAGACCGTCGTGTCCCTCGAGCGCGTGCGCGAGCCGCATGACGCAGCGCTCGCAACGGACACCCGCGACCTGGATCGTCTCGGCTTTCGTGGCCACGAGCTCAGCCTAACGTGAGCGCCGCGATCTCCCGCGCGGCTGCCTCGGGGCCGAGCTCGAGCTGGCGCTCGGCCTCCGGCCCGCCTCCCTCCCGCGCCGCCTGCCGCCGTGCCGCCTCGTACTCGCCGCGGTCGAACGGCCCGCCGCCGGTCTCCGCCGCCTCGCGGACGAGCCTCTGCACCTCGGCCGCGAGCTCGACCGTTCGGTTCAGCGAGGTCGGCTGGTCCATGACGCGCACCTCCAGTGTCCCGTACTCGGGCCGCGGCCAGGCGTCCCAGTGCCGGCGCGTGCTGTCGTCGCGGCTCGCGGCCTCCCAGTCGTCCCAGCTCCCCAGCACCGGCGGTGTGCCGCCCGTCGGCATCTCGAGCAGGATCTGGGAGCGGAACGAGCGCCAGCCGCTCTCCTCGCCGTCCCAGTAGGGAGAGTTCGCCGACGCGGCGAGGAGCGAGGGCAGACGGGGCACGAGCCCCTCGAACGCGCGCAAGCAGGTGTCGGGATCCGGCACGGCCACGTGGACATGGAGCCCGCACACGCGCTGCCGGCAGAGCCGCTGCCCGAGCTCGGCCTTCAGCCGCTCGTAGCGCTCGACCGGGACGATCGGCACCTGCCCGCGTGCGGCCGGGTGCGAGCCGGTGGCGAGGAGCGCATAGCCGTGCGTCGACGCCCGCTCGGCCACCTCGCGCCGCAGCGCCCGCAGCTCGGCTGCGACCGCTTCCGCCGATTCGAGAATCGGAGTCGTGATCTCGACGAACGACTCGAACAGCTCGGGCTTGATCCGCTCGGTCGCCTCGCCGAAGACACGGGAGAAGCCGTCGTGCGCAGGCTCGAGCGTTTCGGCGTCGACGAGCATGAGCTCCTCCTCGACCCCGAGCGACCAGGGCCGAGCCGAGCCGAAGCGGCTCAGGTCCACCAAGCCGGCCTACTTGCCGCGGACGCCGTGGACGGGCCGGCCGGCGGCCTCCCACGCGTAGTACGACGCGCTCGGGCCGAAGTCGACCTCGTAGGAGATGATCCGCGGGTTGCGGCCCACCTCCTTCGCGCGCTGCGCGTGCCGGAGCAGGTTGGGGTCGTCACGCTCCTCCCAGACGAGCACGAGATGGGCGGCGGTCATGAACTCCGCGACGAACGCGCAGCCGGGAGCGGGACACGGGAACGGATCGGTGCGGACGCAGAACCAGCCGACGTGGTGGGTGCCGTCCTCCGTCCAGAGCTCGTCTGCTTCCTCCGGAACGGCGTGCTCGACAGTCCCGGCTGTGCCGGGCTGGATCTCCTCCCGCCTCACCCGCGCAAAGGTAGCGACACTGTCTCGGCGGTCGCTACCCGTGGAGAAGCAGTGCCCAGACGCCGCCCGTGACGGCGGTGCCGACTGCGATCCAGGTCACGTAGTCGCCGACGACGCCGCTGTGGAGCTCGTGCAGCACGCGGATCGGCGGGGCGAGCGTCCGTGTCGCGACGGCAGACACCACGCGGGGCAGGCGGCGCCGGTAGAGGCCGACGACCGCCAGCCCGAGGGCGGCGATGGTCGCGCCGGCGCCGTACAGGAGCGACTCGGGCGTCGTGTGCTCGAGAGAGATCGGCAAGCTCTGCGGCGGCGCCATCCGCCGGTCGTGCAGGACTCGGGCTGCGTAGGCGCGCGTGTCGCGGAATCGCTGGGCGGCGTAGCCCGCGCGCTGACCCAGACCCGGCACGACGCTGATGACGAGGCCGAGGACGACGGCCACGAGCGCGACGCCCACGAGGAGGGGCCGCAGCACGTCGCGCTCGACCGGCTCTTCCTCCACCACCTTGCCGAGCAGTGGGTCGGTCTCGTCCCCCCAACCGAGGAAGATCCGTGCCCCGGCGCGTAGCAACGCCGCCCCCGCCAGCGCCGACCCCAGCCAGAGAAGCGCGGGTACCCACGCGCGGCCGAGCTCGGTCGCTCCCTCGTCGAGGAGGCCGTGGCCGAGGTAGATGCCGACGTACGGCGTCCCGATCAGGCCGAGCGTCGCGGCGAACCAGGCGATCGCAGGAACCCAGGAGCCGCGGCCGCGACCGCGGAGGTGCAACTCGTCGATCAGCGCGTGGTCGACATGGAGGATTCCCGCGACGAAGAAGAGACCCGCCGTGAGAAGCGCATGGGCGAGGAACATCAGCTCGGAGCCGGCGAGCCCGTGCGAGTCGAGCAGCCCGATCCCGGCGAGCATGATCCCGATGTGGCAGACGACCGAGTAGGCGAGCATCCGCTTCAGGTGCCGCTGGAGGAAGGCCATGGTGCCGGCGAGCACGGCGGTCACGATCCCGAGCCAGACGAGGACGTCGCCGACCGCGTGTCCATGGCCGAACGGCACCGAGAAGACCGTCCAGTAGAGGCGGGCGACGCCGATCAAGCCGATGTCGGTCATCACGCCCCCGAGCACCGCGCAGACCGGGGCCGGCGCGACGGCGTACGCGTCGGCGGCCCAGAGGTGGAACGGCACCACCGCACCCTTGATGAGGAAGCCACAGAAGAGCAGCGTCATCGCGACGATCACGAGACCGCCCGCGCCGCCGTGAGCCAGCGCGTTCCCGATCTGCGCGAGGTCGAGGGCGCCTGTGCGGGCGTAGACGAGCGCAATCCCGACCGCGAAGAGATAGCCGCCCAGGCTGTTCGTGATCGCGAAGTTGACGGCGCCCTGCACCGGTCCCAGCCGCTCCACCTGGAACCCCGTGAGCGCGTAGGCGGACACGGCCATCAGCTCGAGCCAGACGAAGAGGTTGAAGAGGTCGCCCGACATCGCGAACCCGCACATCGCCCCAAGCGCGACGAGCATCAGCGCATCGAAGGCGCGAGCCGCCTCGCGGAGGAAGGTGAGCGAGTAGACGAGGGCGAGCGTCACGACGAGCCCGATCACCGCGCACATCCCGGCCGCGAGGGGCCCGACGGCGAAGTCGATGCCGAGCGCGACGCCGTGATGCGGCCGCCAGCCACCGAACCAGTGCACGACCTCGTGACTCTCGACCTGCCAGAGGAGGACGAAGGCGAGCGCGGTCGTCGCGGCCGAGGCGCAGACGACGAGCGCATCCTGCACCGGCTCGGGCGTGACGTGGTCGAGGCCGGCGGTCACCGCGGCGGCGAGCAGCGGGATCGTCACGAGGAGCGGCGGGATCCAGGTCATCCCGAGATGTCCGCGAGCCGGTCCGGATCGACGGTTCCCGAGAGGCGGTGCGCGTCGAGAGCGAGCGCGAGGATGAGCGCGATCACCGCCACGCTGACGACGACGTCCGTGAGCGCCAGTGCCTGCACGACGGGATCGACGGCCGTGCTGCCGAGCTTCGTCCCGAGGAAGATCGGAGCCTTGCCGTGCTCGACGTACCCGACCGCGAGCAGAAAGACATAGCTGGACGACTGGGTGACGGTCAGGCAGACGGCGAGGTGAATGAGGTTTCGGCTCGTCGCGATGCCCGCGATGCCCCAGAGGCAGATCCAGGCCGCGACCGCGTACGGGAGGTAGCTCACGCCGCGGAGTCCTCCGCGTCGAGCGGGACCACGTACGTCTCGAGGAACTCGGAGAAGAGAAGCAGCGTGGCACAGCTCACGGCGATCGCCGAGGCCCAGTTGAGGAGCGCGATGCTGCCGCTCGAGACGAGGGCCCCGGTTTCGCCGAGGCCGAAGAGATTCGTCAGGAACGCGCCGCCGGAGACGAGGGCGGCCAGCCCGACGACGACGTACCCGCCGACCCCCAGCGCCTCCAGCGGATCGAGCACCTCCTCGTCCCGGAACGGGTGGTAGTCGCGGTGGCTGCCGACGACGTACAGGAGGACGACGGCGCCGGCGAAGACCACGCCGCCCTGGAACCCGCCGCCGGGCGTGATGTATCCGAAGGCCATCAGCCACAGGGCGACGAGGAGCCCTGCACCGATCATCGCGACTCCGAGCAGCCTCACGGCGTCGCTCGGCAGCCTCCGCGTCCGGCGCTCCGCCCGGCGTGAACGTGCCTCGTCGCGCAGCAGGAGCGTGACACCGAGAACGGCGGCAAAGAGGATGAACTCCTCCCCCATCGTGTCGATGCCGCGCACGTCGAACGTCGTCCCCATCACGACATTCGTCGTGTGCCGCAGCGGAACGACGACCCGGTTGAGGACGAACCCGTAGGGGCCGCGGTAGTCGCCGAACGCCGGCAGTCCCGCGATCGCCCACGCGAACAGCGCAGCGAGACCGGCCAGCGCCGGCCCGAGCACGAGCAACCGGGTCCGCCTGCTCATCGCTCCTCCTCTTCCTTCTTGGCGCGGTCGTGACCGCGTACCCGCGCGATCGCGGCGAGGATCACGAGCGGGTAGCCGATCCCCGAGACCACGAGCATCGACAGCGCCGGATCCGGCGCCTCCAGCACGACGAACAGCAGCACGAGGGAGACGCCGTAGATGCCGTTCACGAGTGCCTGCCGGAGGGGGTCACGAGTCAGGACCACGACGGGCGCGCCGACTGCCACGAGGCCGAACGCCACGACCTGGAGTGGCACGAGCGTCGCGAGCAGCATCACGCCTCCTCCGGCCCGTGTCCGTCGATCCGCTGCGCTGCACGCGCCGTCGTGATCACGAGCGCGGGGTTGACGAGGAAGAGCAGGCCGACGGCCGCGATCGCCTGGAGGCCGCCGGCCGACATGTGCACGCGTACCAGGGTGGCGAGGAGGATGAGGAACGCAGGCACGGTCGTCGCAGCCGCCGCGAAGTGCAGCCGGTCGAGCGTCGTCCGCATCATCAGGACTCCCGCCACACAGAGCAGCTCGGCGACGACGCCGACGGCGAGCAGGACGTCGACGGCGAGATCGGACGCTCCCATCAGATCCAGCGCCCGAGGAAGCGGGCGAAGACGAGGCCGCCGATCCAGAGCGCGACCGACGCGATCACGGCGACGGTGAAGAAGATCGACTCGCCGAGGCCGACCGAGAGACAGACGAGCGCGAGCGTCGCCACCGCGCCGGCCGCCTCGAGCGCGACGAGCCCGTCGATCGGCCGCCGGACCGAGGCTGCGAGGAGGAGCGGCGCGAGCGCTGCGATCAGCACCGTCGCCGCGATCAGGAATGCGTTCACGCCGGCTCCTCGGACGCCCGGTGGACGACGAGGTCGTGCAGGAGCACGCGCCGCGTCTCGGGGTCGATGTCGAGCACGAAGGCGTTCGGGCTGTAGGAGCCGACGAGGGTCGTCCACGCCCGGGGACCGGTGCCGCGGGCGCGGCTCCGGTCGGTCAGCTCGCGTGAGAAGAGCTCGCCGCGGACGATCCTGCGGCGCGCGAGGCTCACCACGAGCGCCCAGACGACGATCCCGAAGTCCACGAACACCATGCCCAACGCCTTCGGCACGTCGGCCACGGCGGCCAGCGGGATCCTGGCGCTGAAGCCCGTGCGGGCGCGCGCGAGCTCCGCGAGGCTCGCTGCGATCGCGGCCGCGATCGCAGCCGCCGCCAGCTCCTCGCGGTTCCACTGGCCCACGAGCAGGAGCCAGAGCCAGAAGAGCGCGATCCACCATGCGATCCAGGCGGAGACGTGTTTCACGGAGCGCGTATCCCCGCTGGGCGACAACGCGAAAACGAACGGAGCCCCCTTGCGGGGGCTCCGTCTCGCGGGCGAGGCGACTGTTGGGCTACTGGCCCTGCTTGATGCCCGGCTCTGCCCACGGGAGCTCGACAGCCTCCAGCGGCTGCCGGCCGGGGATGTTCCGGTCCTTCTTGAAGTGGCCCGTCGGCAGGATCGTCCGCTTCGTCATCGCCGTCAGTGACATCGCCAGCACGACGTACGCGGCGAGGCCGGCCGAGATGACGAACAGGACGCCGCCGGCTCCGAGCCAGCCGTTGCCGATCCCGGAGATGAACCAGCCGGCCGAGGAGAGGCCCGAGCCCACGGCGAGGGTCCAGAGGACGGCCGCGATCCCGATGCTCTCCATGGTCGCGGCGATCGCGGCGATGCCGGTCATGTAGGCGAGCCCGAAGAACCACAGCCCGAGGGCGTAGTTCGGCGCGCCGGGCACGGGCGCCGGGATCTTGCCGGTGAGGATGAAGATCTGGAGCAGCCCGAAGGCGATCCAGAACGCCCCCCACATCCCGTGCGCGACCGTCGCGACGACGTCGCGCGCCTTGTAGGACCACATGCCGGCGGCGAACTGCGCGATGCCGCCGAACGTCATCGCGAACAGCCCGACCACGCCCATGTCGGACCAGTGGCCGAGCCAGCCGGCCTGGATGAGAGAGACCATCAGCGTCGCCACCGAGAAGCCCGCGAGGCCGAGCGCGGACGGCGCCGCAATCGGCTGGAGGAATACGCGCGGGCGGGCGAACCCGTCGCGCCAGACGTCCTCGTCGCGGAGCGCAACTCCGGCCGCGGCGCGCTCTCTGCGTTGATCGAGTGTGCTCATGGAGCACCGACCCCTTTCCATTTGTTCGTATTACGTTCCTTCTCCCCGGATCCCCGGTCCGGCGGAGGGAAAACCTCAGGAAATCGGGACATTCGCCCATCGGGGCGCGATCCGTTTACGCGTACCCGCCACCCGGAAGAACGAGTCTCGATGGCACTGGCGAAGCTGCTCGAGTCGTGGCCGGTCCTGCGGCAGTTGCGCGAGGGCGATCCGCTCGGGCTCGGCAAGGCGGCGCAGTCGCCGCGCTCGCAGACGCTCGTGCCGCGCATCGACGAGGCGGAGCACGTCGTCCCCTCCATCTGCCCCTACTGCGCCGTCGGGTGCGGCCAGCTCGTCTACGTCAAGGACGGCGAGATCACGCACATCGAGGGCGACCCGCGGAGCCCGATCTCGCGCGGCCGGCTCTGCCCGAAGGGCCAGGCGTCGAAGAGCTTCTCGCAGAGCCCGCTCCGCGAGTACAGGGTCAAGTACCGCCGGCCCTACGGCACGGAGTGGGAGTCGCTCCCGCTCGAGGACGCGATGGACATGATCGCCGAGCGGATCGTCAGGACGCGCGCCGACACCTGGCAGGCGAAGACCGAGGACGGCAATCCCGCCAACCGCACGATGGCGATCGGCAACCTCGGCGGCGCGACGCTGGACAACGAGGAGAACTACCTCATCAAGAAGCTGATGACGGGCCTCGGGATCGTCCAGGTCGAGAACCAGGCCCGTATATGACACAGCTCCACGGTGCCCAGTCTGGGCACCTCGTTCGGACGAGGCGGGGCCACGGACTTCCAGCAGGACCTGCAGAACTCCGACTGCATCGTGATCATGGGCTCGAACATGGCCGAGAACCACCCGGTGGGCTTCCAGTGGGTGCTCGAGGCCAGGGAGCGCGGGGCCAAGGTCTTCCACGTCGACCCGCGCTTCACCCGCACGAGCGCGATGGCCACCAAGCACGTCGGCATCCGCGCCGGCACCGACATCGCCTTCCTCGGCGGGATCGCGAACTACATCCTCCAGAACGACCTCCACTTCAAGGAGTACGTCGAGCACTACACGAACGCGCCGGTGATCATCCGCGACGAGTTCGAGGACACCGAGGAGCTCGACGGCCTCTTCGCCGGCTGGGACCCCGAGAAGGGGCAGTACGACGTCACGCAGTGGATGTACGAGGGGATGGAGGTGCACGGCGCCGCGGGCCAGCGCGAGGAGGGGTTCGATGCGACCTCGGGCGAGCAGTCGGGCCACGGCGGCGGGGGCGGCGGCCTCTCGCACGGCGAGCCGCCGGCCGAGGACGAGACGCTGCAGCATCCGCGCTGCGTCTTCCAGATCCTGAAGCGCCACTACCAGCGCTACACGCCCCAGTTCGTCGCCGAGACGTGCGGCTGCTCGGAGGAGGACTTCATGGAGGTCTGCGAGGCCCTCGTCGAGAGCTCCGGCCGCGAGCGGACGAGCGCATTCGTCTACGCCGTCGGCTGGACGCAGCACACGGTGGGCGTCCAGATGATCCGCGCCGCCGCGGTCGTGCAGCAGCTGCTCGGGAACATGGGCCGGCCCGGCGGCGGCATCGTCGCGCTCCGCGGCCACGCGTCGATCCAGGGCTCGACCGACATCCCGACGCTCTACAACATCCTTCCCGGCTACCTGCCGATGCCGCACACCGAGGACTACGGGGACTGTCAGAGCTACATCGAGTCGAACACGTCGCCGACCGGCTGGTGGGGCCACTTCAAGGCCTACTTCGTCAGCCTGATGAAGGCGTACTTCGGCGAGAACGCGACCTCCGAGAACGACTATCTCTTCGAGCGCCTGCCCCGGATCGACGACGACAACTCGGCCTATTTCACGATCGAGCAGATGCTGAAGGGGAAGGTGAAGGGCTACATCATCGCCGGCGAGAACCCGGCGGTCGGCCATGCGAACGGCAGGGCGCACCGGCTCGCGCTGTCGAAGCTCGACTGGCTCGTCGTCCGCGACTGCATCGAGATCGAGTCGGCAGCCTTCTGGTACGACAGCCCCGAGGTCGAGTCGGGCGAGCTGAAGCCGGAGGAGATCCCGACCGAGATCTTCTTCCTCCCGGCTGCGTCGCACACCGAGAAGGACGGCTCCTTCACGAACACGCAGCGCCTGCTGCAGTGGCACTGGCAGGCGACCGAGCCGAAGGAGGACTGCCGCTCGGAGCTGTGGTTCTACTTCCACCTCGGCCGCCGGATCAAGCAGATGCTCGAGGACTCGGAGGAGGAACGCGACGTGCTGATCAAGGCGCTCCGCTGGGAGTACCCGACCCACTCGGCCATCCAGGAGCCGGACGCCGAGGCGGTGCTGCAGGAGATCAGCGGCAGCGAGGTCGGAACCGGCAAGTTCCTCTCCGGCTACAAGGAGCTCGAGGACGACGGCTCGACGCTGTGCGGCTGCTGGATCTACTCCGGCTGCTTCAAGGAGGGGATCAACCAGACCGCGCGGCGGAAGCCGCACTGGGAGCAGACCTACGTCGCGCCGGAATGGGCGTGGGCCTGGCCCGACAACCGCCGG
>DASSZE010000025.1:0-24250 GCA_035713675.1 Gaiellaceae bacterium
GTCCCCGGCGACACGAAGGGCCAGGTGACGGCGACCGACCCGGCCGCCGGCCAGAAGGCGCCGAAGGGATCGAAGGTGCGGGTGAACGTCATGAGCGGCCCGCAGCAGGTCGCCGTGCCGAGCGTCGTGGGCGACAGCCTCTCCGCGGCGACCGCCGCCCTGCACAACGCGGGCTTCAACGTCAATCCGACGGCCCAGGACAGCAACGCGCCCCAGTACCAGGTCATCCACCAGAATCCCGCGCCGGGCTCCAAGGAGCCGAAGGGGTCGACCGTCGACGTCACCTTCTCGAACGGCCCGCCGCAGGTGAGCGTCCCGGACGTCGTCGGCTACACCTCGCAACAGGCGGTGCAGACGCTCGAGAGCGCGGGCTTCAAGGTGCTGCAGCAGACGATCTCGATGAGTGACCCGAGCCAGAACAACATCGTCCAACAGCAGAACCCCGCCGGGGGCTCGCAGGCGACGCAGGGGTCGACGGTGACGATCACGGTCGGCGTGTCATCCGGGCCACCGCCGCCGACGACGACCGGGACGACGACCACCACCGGGTGAGCTCCGCCCGCCGCCGCCTCCGCGTTGCCGTCCTCGCGGGCGGCCGGTCGAGCGAGCACGAGATCTCCCTCGCGTCGGCGCGCTCGGTCGTCGGCGCGCTCGATCCTGAGCGCTACGAGATCGCGGAGGTCGCGATCGGCCGCGACGGCCGCTGGGCGCTCGAGGCGGGACGTGACCCTTCCAGCCATGTCCTGGTGCCAGGCACCGGGACTGGTCCGGCGGAGACACTGCCTGTGCCGGCCGACTCCGGAACGCTCGAGGAGCTCGGCGCGGTCGACGTCGTCCTGCCGATCCTGCACGGGCCGTTCGGCGAGGACGGGACGGTGCAGGGGCTGCTCGAGCTCGCGGACGTCCCCTACGTCGGGGCCGGCGTCGCGGCGTCCGCGCTCGCGATGGACAAGGACCTGTTCAAGAAGGTGATGCGCGACAGCGGGATCCCCGTCGCGGCGCACCACGCGATCCGTCTCGGCGACGAGGTCACGAATCCGTTCGGCTACCCGGTGTTCGTCAAGCCGGCGCGCCTCGGCTCCTCGGTCGGCATCTCGAAGGTGCACTCGGAGGACGAGCTGGCGCCGGCGGTCGGGCTCGCCTTCCGCCACGACGAGAAGGTGCTCGTCGAGGAGTTCGTCGCCGGCACGGAGGTCGAAGTCGGCGTCCTCGGCAACCGCCTCCCGCCGCCGATCGCGTCGCTGCCCGGCCAGATCGACACGCTCCGGCACGAGTGGTACGACTTCGCCTCGAAGTACGACGCGGACGGCATGGAGCTCGTCGTCCCGCCGCCCGGTCTCTCGCAGGGGACGATCGAGCTGTTGCAGCGGCGCGCGGTCGAGTCGTTCGTCGCCTCGGAGTGCGAGGGCCTCGCGCGCGTCGACTTCTTCGTCCGCGAGTCGGACGGGGAGGTCGTCCTCAACGAGCTGAACACGATGCCGGGCTTCACTGCGACGAGCGTCTGGGCCCGTCTCTTCGAGGCCTCGGGGATCGGCTACGCCGAAGCGCTCGACCGCCTGATCGACCTCGCGCTCGAACGGCACGAGCGCCGCTCGAAGCTCGTCTACTAGCGCTTTGCGGTGACCTCGGAGATCTCGGCGCGCGGCAGTGGCGGCAGCTGCGTGATCCAGACGACGTAGTACCGCGCCGTCTTCCCGTTCAGCGTGAACGTGGTCGTGCCCGTGACGCTCTGCGACGCCGAGTCGACGGCGAAGCCGCCGGTCGCCGAGTCGCCCGACCGGATCTCCGCGGTGAAGCCGGGTGTCGGCGTCTTCACGGTCAGACTGGCGAGCCTCACCGGGCTGCCCGCGTCGAGCACCAGCCCGAGGCCGGTCAGGTAGCCGCCGAACGCCTGGTCGCCGTACGTCTGCGTCATCCACGAAGTCGCCGTGGAGCCGTCCGTCGCGAGCGGGGCGGTGTTGGCGTGCGTATCGGGATGGCCCGAGTTGGAGTAGGCGTTGCCGACACCCTTCAGCGGGACGAGCGCGCCGGAGCCGCCGCCGCCGCTCGAGCCGCCGTGCTGCCTGTGCCCCGCGCCGGCGACGAAGAAGACGGCCGCGAACGCCGCGGCCGCGGCGAGCAGCGCGAGCAGGACGCCCCAGAGCAACCGCCGCCGCGGTCGCCGGCCGGTGCCGCGCCGGGCCGCCGCCGGCGGAGGCCCAGGAGCAGGCCTTGTGATGAGCGTCATCGCGGCTTCGTCGTCCACGGGAGCCGCGTCGTCGAGCTCGACGAGGCAGGCGCGCAGCTC
Source organism: Gaiellaceae bacterium (assembly GCA_035713675.1). Taxonomy (GTDB): domain Bacteria; phylum Actinomycetota; class Thermoleophilia; order Gaiellales; family Gaiellaceae; genus Palsa-739. The sequence continues at coordinate 2,288 of DASSZE010000025.1, forward strand.
GGCCGCGAGCGCGGACATCGACGGGAACCGGAGCTCGGGATCCTTCGCCAGCGCCCGCGCGACGGCGGCGGCGAGCCTCGGCGACACGTCGGGCCGGAGCTTGCGGAGCGGCGGCGGTGGGTCGTTCACGTGCCGCAACGCGACGGCGATGAAGTTCTCGCCCGAGAACGGCACGTCGCCGACGAGCAGCTCCCAGAGCACGACCCCGAGCGAGTACACGTCGGTCGCGGGCGAGACGGGCTGCCCGCTCGCCTGCTCCGGCGCGAGGTACTCGCCCGTGCCGACCACCGTGCCCGTCTGCGTGACGCCGTGCTCGACGTCGAGCGAGCGCGCGATCCCGAAGTCCGTGACCTTCACGTCGCCCTCGCGGCTGAGGAGGACGTTCTGCGGCTTGACGTCGCGATGGACGAGCCCGCGCCCGTGCGCGAACGCGAGGCCATCCGCGATCGAGAGCCCGAGCTCGACGGCGCGCCGGACCGGCAGCCGGCCGCTGCGCGCGACGTACTCCTTCAAGTTCTCGCCGTCGACGTGCTCGAAGACGATGTACTGCCGCCCCTCGTCCTCGCCCCGGTCGATGACGGTGACGATGTTCGGATGTGAGAGCCGGGCGACGGCCCGCGCCTCGCTGCGGAAGCGCTCGACGTACTCGGGGTCGTCGATGTAGCGCTCGTGGAGGATCTTGATCGCGACCGGCCGTTCGAGCTGGAGGTCGCGGGCGCGAAAGACGCTCGACATGCCGCCGCTTCCCACGAGCGCTTCGAGCTCGTAGCGGTCGGCGATCAGGTCGCCGGGCCGGGCAGGCCGCGTGACGGCGCCCATGATCAGCCTGGATCCCGGCACACGGCTAGAACGGGCGAGCCGGAGACGCGGCTACGCAAGAACCGCTTCCAGCGCCTCCTCCCACGCCGCGAGCGCCTCCTCGAGCTCGGCGTCCGTGAGGACGAGCGGGCAGAGGACGCGGTTGCAGTTCGAGTGGACGCCGGCCTTGAGGAGCAGCAGCCCGCGGACGGCCGCCTCCTCGGCGACGCGCGACGCGATTCCGGGCGCCGGCTCCTTCGTCTTGCGGTCCTCGACGTATTCGACCGCGAGCATGGCCCCGAGCCCACGGACGTCGCCGATCGCCTCGAAGCGCTCCTGCCACGCGAGCATGCGCGAGCGGATCGCCTCCCCGATCCGCTGGGCCCGCTCGACGAGCCCTTCGTCCTCGAACACGTCCAGTACCGCGATCGCGGCGGCGAGCGCGACGGGATTGCCGACATACGTGCCGCCGACGGCGCTGTCCCAGAGCGAGTCCATGATCTCTGCCTTGCCGACGACGCCCGAGAGCGGCAGGCCGGCGGCGATCGACTTCGCGACCACGAGCAGATCGGGCTCGACGCCGAAGTGCTCGATCGCGAACATGCGGCCTGTGCGGCCGAAGCCCGTCTGCACCTCGTCGGCGACGAGGAGGATCCCCTCGCGGTCGCAGATCGAGCGCAGGCCGGCGAAGAACTCCTGCGATGCCGGGATGAAACCGCCTTCGCCCTGCACCGGCTCGACGACGATCGCGGCGACGGTCTCGGCGGCGACCTGCGTCGAGAGCGCGCGCTCGATCGCTTCGAGCGCGTTGCGCGCCGTGATCCCGCGGTACTCGTCCGGGAACGGGACGCGGTAGACCTCGGGCGCGAACGGCCCGAGCCCGGCCTTGTACGGATGCGTCTTCGAGGTGAGCGTGAGCGAGAGCAGCGTGCGCCCGTGGAAGGCGCCCTCGAACCCGATCACGGCCGGCCTGCCCGTGTAGCCGCGCGCGAACTTGACCGCGTTCTCGACCGCCTCGGTGCCCGCGTTGAAGAACGCGGCCTTCGTCGGACCCGAGAACGGCACGATCGAGGTCAGCCGCTCCGCGTACTGGACGTAGACCTCGTACGGGACGATCGTGAAGTCGGTGTGGAGGAAGCGCGCGGCCTGCTCCTGCACGGCCGCGACGACGCGCGGATGTGCGTGGCCGACGTTGAGGCAGCCGACGCCGCCGGTGAAGTCGACGAACGTGTTGCCGTCGACGTCCGTGACGGTCGCGCCGCGGCCGTCCGCAATCACGATCGGCAGGTAGAGACCGAGCGGATCGGCGACGACGCGCTCCTTCCGCTCTGCGATCTCGCGGGATCGCGGGCCTGGTATCTCCGTACGAAGCTCGATCGCGCGCGTCACGGCCATAGGGCCACGATAGCCACTCCGCCCGACGGGGAATCCGGGTAAGAATCGGCGCATGGTCCTTTCCGACGCGACGATCGCCCGCCTGCTGGCCGAGGAGAGAATCGAGATCGAGCCGTACGACGACTCGCTCCTGCAGCCGTCGAGCGTCGACGTCCGCGTCGACCGGCTCTTCCGCGTCTTTCACAACAATCGCTACCCGTTCATCGACGTCAAGGTCGAGCAGGCGGAGCTGACCGAGCTCGTGGAGGTCGACGACGAGCACCCGTTCGTCCTCCACCCCGGCGAGTTCGTCCTCGGCTCGACGCTCGAGCGTGTCCGGCTGCCCGACGACCTCGTCGCGCGCCTCGAGGGGAAGTCGTCGCTGGGACGGCTCGGCCTGCTCATCCACTCCACGGCCGGCTTCATCGACCCGGGCTGGGACGGGCACGTGACACTCGAGCTCTCGAACGTCGCCAACCTCCCGATCACGATCTACCCGGGCATGAAGATCGGGCAGATCTCCTTCATGCAGCTGACGGAGCCCGCCGCGACGCCGTACGGCTCGGGCTCGATCGGCTCGAAGTACAAGGGCCAGCGCGGGCCGACGGCGAGCCGCTACTGGCAGAACTTCGAGGACGGCAGGACGTGACGGTTCTCGTCACCGGCGGGACGGGCTTCGTCGGGCCGCACGTGGTGCACGCGCTGCGCGCCCGCGACGTGCCGGTGCGCGCGCTCGTGCGCGACGCCTCCCGCGGCACGCGGCTCGCGAACTGGGGCGTGGAGCCGGCCGTCGGCGACGTGACCGATCCGACCGCGCTGCTCACCGCCTGCGAGGGCGTGGACGCCGTCGTCCACCTCGTGGCGATCATCAAGGGCCGGCCGGAGGACTTCGAGCGGGTGATGGCGGAGGGGACGCGCAACGTCGTCGCTGCGGCGCAGGCGACGGGCGTGCGGCGCTTCGTGCTCGCGAGCGCGCTCGGGCTCGACGAGCGGACGAAGGACGCGGTGCCCTATTTCGCCGCGAAGTGGGAGATGGAGCAGGCCGTCCGCGACTCCGGCCTCGAGCACGTGATCTTCCGGCCGAGCTTCGTCTTCGGGCGGGACGGCGGCGTGCTACCGACCTTCGTCCGGCTCGCGCGATTCGCGCCGGTGACGCCGATCGTCGGGCCGGGGACGCAGCGGCTGCAGCCGATCTGGGTCGAGGATCTCGCCGAGTACTACGCGGGCGCGCTCACCGAGCCGGCGGCGACGAACCGCACCTTCGAGCTCGGCGGCCCGGAGGCGGTGACGTGGAACGAGTTCTGGCAGCGGCTGAAGCGCGTGCTCGGTGTCCGCCGGCCCTCGATGCACGTCCCGTTCGGCGCGATGCGCCTCCAGGCGACGCTGACCGAGCGACTGCCCGGCGCGCCGGTGACTCGCGACCAGCTCACGATGCTCGCGCTCGGCGACAACGTCGTCACCGACCCGAGCGCGGTCGAGACGTTCCGGCTGCCGCTCGTCGCGCTCGACGAGCAGTTGCGCCGCGCCACGTGACCCGCGGGGTCGTCTACGCCGAGCCGGACGCGGCGCCGGCGGTCGAAGAGCTGACCGTCGACCCGCCCGGGCCGCGCGAGGTGCTCGTCCGCGTCCTCGCCTGTGGCCTCTGCCATTCCGACCTTCACATCGTCGAGACGAAGGGCTGGGGCTCCCACTTCCCGATCCTGCTCGGGCACGAGGGCGCGGGAGTCGTCGAGGAGGTCGGGAGCGACGTGACCTCGGTCTCGCCCGGCGATCGCGTCGTGATCGCGTGGCGGGCGCCCTGCGGCGACTGCCCGCAGTGCCGGCGCGGTGACCCGCGGCGCTGCTCGTCCCAGCTCCGCGCGAGACGGCGAGTGCACCGGGCGGTGGACGGCGCGCTGCTGACGCCTGTGCTCCGCTGCGGCACCTTCGCGAATCACGCGGTCGTCCACGAGGCGTGCGCCGTCAAGATCCCGGACGAGCTGCCGCTGGAACAGGCGTCGCTGCTCGCGTGCGGCTTCTCGACCGGAGCCGGCGCCGCGCTCTGGGCGACGCCGGTCCGCGCGGGCTCGGCCGTGGCGGTGATCGGCTGTGGCGGCGTCGGACTCGCAACCGTTCAGGGGGCGCTGCTGCGCGACGCGGGGCAGATCGTCGCCGTCGACGTCGCGCGGGAGAAGCTCGAGCACGCGCGGGCCCTCGGAGCGACCGACGTCGTCGACGCCACCGGCGGGGATCCGGTCGAGGCCGTGCGGGAGCTGACCGGCGGGCGCGGCGTCGAGTTCGCCTTCGCCGTCGCCGGCGGCGCACAGGGGCTCGCCCAGGCGATTCGCATGTGCGCCTACGCCGGCACGGCCACGCTCGTCGGCCTGGCGCTCCCGGGCTCGAGGCTCGACATCGACCTCGACACCGAGTTCTTCGGGCCGAAGGTGACGATCGCGACGACGCACGGCGGCGACACGATCCCGCAGGAGGACTTCCCGTTCCTCGCGCAGGCCGCGCTCGACGGCCGGATCGACCTCGGCCGCTTCGTGACGAGCACGATCTCCCTCGACGAGGTGCCCGAGCGGCTGCCGCGCATCGGCGAGCGCGGCGAGATCCGCACCGTCGCGCTGCTCTAGCCGACGAGCGAAGCGAGGAGTTGCGGCGCCCCGCGCGGCCCTGCGGCACAGCCGCTATTGCGCCAAAGCCTCCTAACCCAGTCCCTGCCGGCGCGGGAGGTCGACTTCGGGATTGACCAGGTGCCCGTCGCGCTCGACGTAGCCACCCTTGCCGCCCACGATGAAGACGACCGCGTCGTCGTCGCCGGCGTTCGAGATTCGCCGCGGCGTCGTCGAGCTCGCGTGGAAGAGACCGCCCTCGCCGAGCTCCCGCGACTCGCCGCCGACGTCGACCCGGATCCGGCCCCGGTGGACGAAGTAGAGCTCGTCCTGCGTGTCGTGATAGTGCTCGGGCCCTTCGTAGTGGGGCGGGAAGACGATCGCGTTGACGCCGAACGCCTCCACATCCAGGGCGCGCCGGATCTTGCGGAACCCGGGCCCGTCGCCGAGCTCGTCGAGCGAGCCGAACGCGTAGCTCACGCGGAGCACACCTCGGACGTCTGCGCGAGGGGCAGGCGGCCGAGGAGCTCGCCCAGCTGCTCGCGCTCCTCACGCGAGAAGCGCGACCCGAACAGCTCCTCGATGTCCGCCAGATGGGTCTCGCGCGCGTCCTCGATCTTCTTCACGCCGGCCCTCGTGAGCACGGCGTAGGTGACGCGTGCATCCGAGTCGCAGCGCTCCTTCGTGACGAGGCCGCCGGTCTCGAGGCCGTCCAGCAAACGGGTCACTCCCGACGCGGTGAGCAGGACGGAGCGCGCGATGTCGATCCGACGCATCCGCTGCCCCTCCGCGTAGTAGAGCTGCACGAGCACGTCGAAGTCGCTCAGCGTCAGCTCGTGCAGCGCCTCGAGGCGGGCAGAGAGCTCCCGCGTGAGCGCCGCATGGGCGCGCAGGAACCGCACCCACGTCGTGTCGGGGAGGTTCGACCCCACCGACGATTCTTGTGTGCTCAATACTTGACTAGACAATCTTTTCTCGCTATGATCCTTGCGTACTCAAGTATAGCTCATTCCCACTAGGAGGCAATTTTTCAGATGAGCACCCTCGAATCCACCATCACTCTCGCCCCGGCGGGCACGACCTGGGCCGCAGACCCGGTCCACTCGAACGTTTCGTTCGAGGTCGAGTACGCCGGCGTGAGCATCTTCCGCGGCAGCTTCCGCGACTTCGACGCCACCCTCGAGGGCTCGTCCCTCGGCGGCTCGGCGCGCGTCGCGAGCGTCGACGTGAAGGACGAGCAGCTGAACGGCCATCTCCAGTCGCCCGACTTCTTCGACGCCGAGCGGCATCCGGAGATCTCGTTCCACACCGACGGGCTGACCCTCGCCGAGGACGGCACCGTGGCCGGGCCCGGCGAACTGACCATCAAGGGAGTCACGAAGCCCGTCGAGCTGAACGGCCGGCTCGCGTCGGCGCCGACGGTCGACCCCTTCGGCCGGGAGCGCCTCGGGCTCACGCTCGAGACGGCGATCGACCGCAACGACTTCGGCGTCGCGTGGAACGCCCCGAACCAGAGCGGCGGCAACTACCTCGGCGACGAGGTCACGCTGAAGGCCGACCTCACCTTCGTGAGGCAGGAGAGCTGACGATGCGGATCCTCGCCGTCTCCGGCAGCCTGCGGGAGGGCTCGTACAACACGAGCCTCCTGCGGGCTGCGGTCGAGGCCGCGCCCGAAGGCGTCGAGGTCGAGCTCTGGGAAGGGCTCGCCGATCTCCCGCTGTACGACGAGGACCTCGACGATCCGGCCGACGCGCCCGAGTCGGTGCGTCGCCTGCGCGAGGACTGGGCCGCGGCGGACGCGATCCTCTTCTCGACGCCCGAGTACAACGGCTCCGTGCCGGGTGGTCTCAAGAACGCGATCGACTGGGCTTCGCGGCCGACGCTCGAAGCTGTGCTCCGGAACAAGCCCGTCGCGGTCGTCGGCGCGAGCAGGGGTCAGTTCGGCGCGCTCTGGGCGCAGCAGGATCTGAAGCGGATCCTCGGCATCGCCGGTGCCCGCGTGGTCGGCACCGAGATCCCGGTCTCGCGCGCGCACGAGCGCCTCGCCACCGGCAGCCTGCTCGACGCCGAGGTCTTCGGGCAGCTGCGGCTGCACCTGACGACGCTCGCGTCGGAAGCCGTCGCGACGATCGACCGCGTCGCCGCCTGACCCCTCTCGGAAAATGCGAAGGGCCGCTTTCGCGGCCCTTCGACACAGCTACCAGCGCGTAGTGGCAGAGGCGCCTTCCTGCTCCGGCCCCGGTAGTCAGGGCCGGGCGGCGCGGAACGCGATGTCCCCCACGCTGGCTAGGCGGTTCCCCGTAGGTCCCGGGGACGGCACCCCTACCCGCTGGTACCTCCACTGCCCGTACTGTCTGAAATCACTGCCGGACCACCTCCTTTCCGCGGTAGCCGCACGATAGCGGAAGCGGCGGGCGTCGCCAGACCTATTCTTCGCGAGGTGCGGGCCGAGCTGACCATCGAGATCGCACGGATGCCGGAGGAGGTCTTCGCCTATCTGACCGACGTCTCGAACGTGCCGGCGTGGCAGGCAGGAGTGAAGAGCGCCGAGCTCCGCGACGGACGCATCGACGAGTCACGCACGCTCTTCGGGCGCGAGTTCCACACGACGCTCGAGATCGTCGAGCAGGAGCCGCCGCGCGTGTTCACGCTGCGGGCGCTCAACAGCCCGGTGCCGTTCACTGTCCGCCACGAGCTCGAGCCGGAGGGCGGCGGCGCGACGCGGCTGACGGTCACGGCCGAAGGAGATGTCCCCGGCTTCGCGGCGGGGCTCCTCGCGCGGCGCGCCGAGAAGCAGTTCCGCAAGGACTTCGACCGGCTGAAGCAGATCCTCGAGAGTTAGACCGCCGCGCGCTCGGCCTCGACGGCGTCGTGCACCCAGCACTCCGCGATGTGGCCGTTCACGATCCCGCACGCCTGCAGCGAGGAGTAGACGGTCGTGGGCCCGACGAACCGGAAGCCCGCCTTCTTCAGCCGCCGCGACAGCTCCTCGCCGTCCGGCGCGTCGCGGTACTCCCACAGCAGTCCGGCGAGCGGCGTCTCCGTGTCACGCAGCGCGAGCGTGGCGCGCGCGTTCGCGATCGTCGCCTCGATCTTGCCCCGGTGCCGGACGATGCCCTCGTCGTCGAGCAGCCGCCGGACGTCGTCCTCGCCGAAGCGCGCGACCCGCTCCGGGTCGAAGCCGGCGAAGCCACGGCGGAAGGCCTCGCGCTTGCGGAGGATCGTGATCCAGGCCAGGCCCGACTGGAACCCCTCGAGACAGAGGCGCTCGTAGAGGCCGCGCTCGTCGACCACCGGGCGCCCCCACTCCTCGTCGTGGTAGGCGTTGTAGGCCGGGTCGCTCGTCGTCCAGCAGCGGATCGGCTCCGTCACGCCGTGTCCGCGACCGCGTAGAGGCGCCACTCGCCGGGGACGCCCTTGAGCTCGGCGCCGCCGCGATCCTCGAAGGCGATCCCGGAGCCGGCGACCAGGTCCTTCACCGTCTGGGAGACGAGCACCTCGCCCGGCCCGGCCCGCGCGGCGACGCGCGCGCCGATCGAGACCGCAACGCCTGCGACCTTCCCGTCGAGCACCTCGCACTCGCCGGTGTGGAGGCCGGCGCGCACCTCGAGGCCGAGCTCCGTGACGGCGTCGCGGATCGAGCAGGCGCACCGGATCGCCCGGGCGGGGCCGTCGAAGCGCGCGAAGAAGCCGTCGCCCGCCGTGTCGAGCTCGACGCCGCGGTACCGCGAGAGCTGCGCGCGCGTACGCGCGTGGTGCTGCTCGAGCAGGTCGCGCCAGCCGCGGTCCCCGAGCTCCACCGCCTTCGCGGTCGAGCCCACGATGTCGGTGAAGAGGACGGTCGCGAGAACGCTGTCGTAGGGCTGCGCCGCCTCGAGACAGATCGGCTCGACGAACTCCCGGATCGCCGAGACCACGGCCTCCCAGTCGCCCATGTAGGGCATGTGTGGGCCACCCGGCAACTCGACGAAGCGAGCTCCCGGGATCTGCTCGGCCATCCAGCGGGCGGCCTCGACCGGGATGTGGTCCTCGGTGCGGTGGAGTACGAGCGTCGGGACACGGATGCTCGGAAGCACCGGTCGCACGTCGATCTCGGCATTCATTCGTCCCAGCTGAAGCAAAGCGCCCGGGCTGATCACCATCCGGTCGCGCCGTGCACGCCGTTCCACCGCCTCGGGGGTCGTTTCCATCCCCTGCTCCTCGAGCCAGGCGCGGGCGTTCTCCTCCGAGCCCCAGACGTCGATCTCCGCTTCGTACTCGGCGAGGTACTCGTGCTTCGGCTGCATCCACGGGAAGTTCGGCCCGCGCACGAACCGCGGCACCGAGCCGTAGTTGACGAGCGCTCGAACCCGCTCGGGATAGGTCGCCGCGAAGAGGAGCGCCATCGGCCCTCCTTCCGAGACCCCGCAGACCGCGCCCGACTCGCTCCCCGCGGCGTCCATCACCGCGCGGATGTCGTCCATCCGGGTCTCGAGATCGGCGATGCCCGCAACCCGGTCGGAGAGGCCGGTCCCGCGCTTGTCGAAAAGGATCAGCCGCGAGAAGGACGCAAGCGCGTGGAAGAAGCGCGACCGGTCATCGTCCTCCCAGACGAAGTCGAGATGGGAGAGTGCGCCGGGCGTCCAGACGAGGTCGAACGGCCCGTCGCCGACGACCGAGTACGCGATCGAGACGTCACCGGAACGTGCGTAGTGGACTTCGGGCGTCACGGGGGCAGTGTCGATCCTGGCACCGCGCTCCGCAAGGTCGGGATTCGTACGGAAAGAGCGGCAACTCCCTTACGAGATCACCTGCCGTGGGGGTTGCCGACGGGGTGCGTATCTTGTATCCCTCGACCGAGGCGGAGGAAGGGAAGGGGGCACCAGGCCGGTGTCGGCCAAGGAACCGCGCAGGGGGAGCGCTTTTTCAGCAGTTGCGAGGTCCGGCGTGATCGCCGCGGCCGCGGTCGCGTTCCTGCTCGGCGGGGCCGCGATGGCCGTCCTTCTCGATTCCGGCCCTTCCCTGCCCCCGCAGGCGATCGGCACGACCGAGCCCGGCGCCGCTCCTTCTCCGCCCCCCGCGGCCGAGGTCGTCGTGCCGCCGCCCACCCGGGGTCAACCCTCAACCGCCGGACATCACGTCGCTCCGCCGACGCCTGTACCGGGGCCTACACACGCCGCCGGCTCGGCAAGCGTGAAACCCGGCGCGACGGGAACGAGCACGACCATTCCCCCGACCCATCAGCCGGTCGTCGCCAGACGGCCTCCGACATCGACGAAGCCGACGAACCCCGGATCGACGACACCTACGCCCAGCCAGGGCGGCAGCCCGCCTCCCACCACGACCACGCCCACCACGACCACGCCCAGCACGACCACGCCCAGCACGACCACGCCGCCGCCGACCGGCGAAGGAAGCGAGCCTGCCGCATCCCCCGCGCCCTCCGGTCCGGCCCGCGGTCACGGAAAGCACGTCCCGCCCGGCCTCGCCAAGAAACCCGGCCATCTCCCGCCGGGACAGGCAAAGAAGGCCTCGCCGTGGGTGCCACCCGGGCAGGCGCGGAAGGCCCACGACCATGTCCCTCCGGCCCCTGCGACCGGCAAGGGGAACGGCCAAGGTGACGACGACGCCGACCAGGGCGACGAGCAGGGCGAGAGCCACAGCCAGACGGGTGGCCACGGCCAGGGCCACCCCTGGGCTCACGGCCACGGCGAGGAGCACGGCCAGGGCCAGGGCCAGGGCCAGGCGCAGGTGCACGGCTGGGGCCACGGCAAGGGCCACTGAGCTTGCCGCGGAACGCGCAGCGCCAGGCATCGCCCGGCTTCGGGCTCCGGCTGCGCCTCATGCTCACCCTGGCCGCGGTCGCGATCCTGCCGCTCGCCTTCGTCTCGTACGTCATCGTCCGCGACGAGGTCGGCAACGTCACGCGCACGATCGACTTCGAGGTGCGCGACGCCGCGCTGGCGGGCCAGGCGCGGTTCAACCGGCTGCTCGACCGGCGTCAGCTCCACGCCGTCGCGGCCGCCTCCTCGCCGCCGCTGCAGACCGCGATCCGTAGCAACGCGAAACGGAACCTGAGCCGGCTCGCGCGACAGAACGGGCTGCTGCTCGAGGTCCGCGGACATCTGTACGGGCAGCGGCTCGCGAACGCGGTCACCGCCCGCATCCCCCTGGTGAGCGGCGACCGCACGATCGGCGCCGTGATCGCCCAGCTCCCTGCGAACGCGACAACGCTGCAGCGTCTGGGCGAGCCGGACGCGCACGGAGTCCGCCTCGCGTTCGTCGACCTCGGACACTCCCCGCCGGCCGCGCAGTCGCGTGGCACGACCCTCCCGGTCGCGAGACACATCGGCATTCGCGCCTACCTCCCGCACTCGAGCGAGGCGAGCCGGAAGGACGCCGCCTACACCCGCGTCACGGTCGCCGGCCTGCTCGCCCTGGCCGCGCTGATGCTCCTCACCTTCGTCCTCGCGCGGCCGCTTCTGCGCGCGTTCCGCTGGACGGAGGAGCAGGCGAGCGAGGCGCGCATCGACTCGCTCACCGGCCTCGCGAACCGCCGGGCCCTCGAGGAGATCCTCGCGGCCGAGATCTCCCGCGCGCAGCGCTTCAGGCACGACCTCGCCGTCGTCCTCCTCGACCTCGACCGGTTCAAGGAGATCAACGACTCCTTCGGCCATGCGGCGGGCGACGTGATGCTGCGCGCCGTCAGCGTTCTCCTCACCTCCCTCGCGCGGCAGGGAGACACGGTGGCGCGCTGGGGCGGCGAGGAGTTCGTTGTCGTCCTGCCGGAGACCGACCTGCCCGGCGCGCGGCGCTTCGCCGAGCGGCTGCGGCGCACGATCGAGGCGCATCCGGTGGGCGAGATGCGGACGAGTGCGAGCTGCGGCGTTGCGGCGATGCTGCCGGAGGACACCGCCGACAAACTGATCGGAGCGGCCGACGAGGGCCTCTACCGGGCCAAGTCGAACGGCCGTAACCGGACCGAGACCGTGATCCGGACCTCGCCCTCCCCCGTCGCCTGAGTCGTATCGAACGGGCCGAACGGAGAGAGCCCCGGGATGGGCCTGCTCTCTCGACACCACGTCGGCTCGGAGCCGCACCGCCTGGCGCTGCTGACGGGGCCGCGGCGCTCCCGTACCTGGCCGCGGGCGTCGCGCTGGCGTACGTCGCGGGCCTCGGTGAGATCTGGCGCGCCGTCCAGCAGCCGAACTGGCTCTGGCTGCTCGCGTCGGTCGGCGGCGTGACGCTGGCGTTCGTCGGCAACTACTTCGGCTACCGGGGCGAAGAGCCGGCGCTCCGGCGCTAGGGGAGCTCGACGACGATCGAGTCGCCGACGACGCGAGCCGGATAGATCTCGACCGGTTCGGTGGCCGGCAGCGACCGCGGCGTCCCCGTCGCAAGGTCGAACGCGGAGCCGTGGCGCGGGCAGATGACGCGGCAGAGATCCTCGTCCCAGTCGCCCTCGCAGAGCGGCCCGTCGTCGTGCGAGCAGCGATCCTCGATCGCGTACAGCTCGCCGCCGCAGTTGTAGACGCCGACGAACAGGCTGCCGTGGCGGACGATCTTCGACGAGCCGGGCGGGAATGCGCTCGCCGCGGCGACCTCGACGTCCGGCACTAACTCAGTTCCAGGTCGTCGAAGCCGGCGAGGCCCTCGGGGAGCGGCGTGCCCTTGGCCTTGTGGAGCGCGACCTTCAGCGTCGTCAGGCCGAGCATCGCGCACTTGAGGCGGACGGGCGTGAGCGGGACGCCGATCTCCGCGAGCAGCTCGTCCTTGTCGAGCGTCGCGACCTCTGCGGCGGTCCGGCCCTTCGACATCTCCATCAGCATCGACGTCGCCGCCTGCGAGATCGCGCAGCCGCGGCCGGAGAACTTCACGTCCTCGATCGTCTCGCCGTCCTCCCCGAACGCGACGTAGATCGACACCTCGTCGCCGCAGAGGGGGTTCTGACCCTCGGCCTCGGCGTCGGCGGCCTCGATCACACCGTGCCCCCGCGGGTTCTTGTAGTGGTCGAGGATGACCTCGCGGTACAGGCTCTCGAGACCGGGGTCGGACATCAGGCAAACACCTTACGGACGGCGAAGAGCCCGTCGACGAGCTGGTCGATCTCCTCGGGGATCGTGTAGAGGTAGAAGCTCGCGCGGTTCGTCGCCGCGACTCCCAACTTCTGCATCAGCGGCTGGCAGCAGTGGTGCCCGGCGCGGATCGCGACGCCCTGCAGGTCGAGGATCTGCGCGACGTCGTGCGGGTGGACCCCCTCGAGGTTGAACGAGACGATGCCGGCCCGCTTGTCCGCAGGCGGCCCGTAGAGCGTGATGCCCGGCACCTCGGCGAGCCGCCCGAGGGCATGGGCCGCGAGCTCGTGCTCGTGCGCCTCGATCGCGTCGAGGCCGACCTCCTCGAGGTAGTCGATCGCCGCTCCGAGGCCGACGGCCTCCGCCATCGGCGCCGTGCCCGCCTCGAACTTGTGCGGCAGCTCGCCCCACGTCGTCCTGTCGGGCCGGACCGAGTTGATCATGTGGCCGCCGGTGAGGAACGGCTCCATCCGCTGCAGCAGCTCGGTTTTGCCCCAGAGCGCGCCGACGCCGCTCGGCCCGCACATCTTGTGGCCGGAGATCGCGAGGAAGTCGACGCCGAGCGCCTGCACGTCGAGCTTCATGTGCGGCGCCGCCTGCGCCGCATCACAGACGAAGATCGCGCCCTGCTCGTGCGCCCAGGCGACCAGCCGGTCGACAGGGTTGATCGTGCCGAGCGAGTTCGAGACGAGGTTCGTGGCGACGACCTTCACGTTCCCCTCGCTCGCGAGGGCGTCGAGGCCGGAGAGGTCGAGCTCGCCGTGGTCGTCGAGCTGCAGCATCCGCAGCTCGGCGCCGCGCTTGCCGGCGATGAACTGCCAGGGGACGAAGTTCGAGTGGTGCTCGAGCTCGGTGACGACGACGAGGTCGCCCGGCTCCAGGTTCCAGAGGCCCCAGGCGTAGGCGACGAGGTTGAGCGCCTCGGTCGCGTTGCGTACGAAGATCACCTCGCGCGCGCTCGGCGCGTTGAGGAACGCCCGCGTCCGCTCGCGCGCGTGCTCGAGCCCCTCGGTCGCACGCTCCGCCAGCTCGTAGACCCCGCGGTGGACGTTCGCGTACGAGGTCTCGTAGAAGCGGTTCATCGCCTCGAGCATCTGGCGCGGCTTCTGGGAGCTCGCCGCCGAGTCGAGGAAGGCGAGCGGCTTGCCGTGGATCTCCTGCTCGAAGATCGGGAAGTCGGCGCGCAACGCGCGCGCGTCGAGCTTCGCAGGCGTCTTGACGGCCACGGATTCATCGTAACGGTGCGGCTCACATCGACCTCCCGGCCCCCCTCACATCGACCTCTCATTGCCTTTCGGCACTCTGAGCGCGCCATGGCCAGGGATTCCCGCATCGAACGGGCGCGGCAGCGGGCACGCACGGCCAAGACCGCGATCGGCGCCGTGGCGCTGCTCATCTTCGGCGTCGCCTTCGTCGGCGCGAAGACACACGCACCGGGGCACGCGAAGGGGAAGGCGAAGCCGCTGGGCGCGCCCCACTCCTTCGAGCAGGCGGTTCATCGCAGCGTCGTCCAGGGCGGCCAGATCGCGCCTGCGGTACAGCCGCCGCCCGTCGCCTCGTCCACGTCGTGACCGCTCGCTTCCGCGCAATGGGGTGCGACGTCGCCGTCGCGGGCGGAGACCCGGCAGTCGTGGCCGCCGTGCTCGAGCGCTGGGAGAGCGCCTTCAGCCTCTTCCGCCCGGAGTCGGAGCTCTGCCGCGTGAACCGCGCGGACGCGCAGGTGGTCTCGGTGTCGCCGCTCTTCGCGCGCGCACTGCACGTGGCACTCGACGTCGCCGCGGAGACCGGCGGCCTCGTCGACCCCACGCTCTGCGGCCGTTGGCCGGAGATCGTGGTCGCGGGCCGGATGCTCTCGCGCCCGCCGGGATTGGCACTCGATCTGAACGGCGTCGTCAAGGCGCTCGCCGTCGACGACGCGGCAGCGACGCTCGACGGGCCGGGTTTCGTCTCGGTCGGCGGCGACCTCGCCGTGCGCGGCCCCGTCGATGTGGCGCTCCCTGCGGACGGCTCCATCCGTGTCGTCTCGGGAGGTCTCGCCACGAGCGGCACCGCCTCGCGCGGCGCGCACCTCGTGGACACCGCGACGGGCCGGCCCAGCGAGTCGCCGTGGGAGCAGGTGACCGCCTCCGGCTCGAGCTGCCTCGCCGCGGACGTCGCCGCGAAGACAGGCTTCCTGCTCGGTGAGCACGGGCCCGACTGGCTGGACGAGCGTGACGTCGCCGGACGCTTCGTCGGCCTCGACGGCGCCGTCGTCGAGAACGACGCCTGGGCGGGCGCGACGCGAGGAGTGCCGGCGTGCACGTGACCTCGAACCCGGCGATCTGGTACGCGGCCCGCGCGTCGGGCGTCGCGGCCTACGTCGTCCTCAGCGTCGTCGTTGCGGTCGGGCTCGGCCTCGGGGGGAAGGCGCAGAACAAGCGCTGGCCGCGGTTCTCGGTCGAGGAGATCCACCGCTTCGGCGGCCTGCTCGTCGGCTCGCTGATCGGTATCCACGTCCTCGCGATCGCGGCCGACTCGTTCCTCCCCTTCTCGCTCGTCAACCTGCTCGTCCCGTTCACCTCGCGCTACCGGCCGCTCTGGACGGGTCTCGGGATCGCCGCGGCTGAGATCCTGCTCGCGCTCGCGGTCACGAACCACTACCGCAAGCGCATGCCCTACGGCTTCTGGCGGAAGGCGCACTACCTCAACTTCGCCGTCTGGACGCTCGCCTCGCTGCACGGGCTGATGGCCGGCACCGACCGCGGCGCGGCGTGGCTCGCGATTCTCTACGGCGTCTGCGTCGCGACCGTCCTCATGCTCCTCTTCTGGCGCTTCGGCGGCTACGTGCTCCGCTCGCCGCGCGTCGCGACCGCCGGGGCCGTGACGGTCGTCGTGCTCCCGCTGCTGATCATGGGACCGCTCCGCCACTCCCCGCCCGCCTGGAATGCTGCGAACGTGAACGAGCAGCTCACCGGCAGCGTGATCCGCAACGGCACCCAGTTGCAGGAGATCGTCTCGTTCGTCGGCCAGGCCAAGAGCCCGCAGAAGCTCCTCGTGCGCGCCGACCTGCTGGTCTCGCCGCAGACGCTCGAGAACACGTCGCTCCAGCTCGAGTACCTCCCGAGCGGCGACGTCTGCCGCGGCCGGGTCACGAACGTCGGCGGGACGGACTTCACCGGCACGTGCCGGCTCCCGAACGGCGCGAGCCGCACCATCGACGCGAGCTGGACGCCGAACGAGTCGGGCACGGGCGTGATCGGCCAGATCCAGCTGAGTGGCTAGGCCGGCGCTCGCGCTGGCGGCGGCCGCACTGCTCGCGGCAGGCTGCGGCAGCAGCGGAGGCGGCGCCGCCACCTCGGCCCCGACCACGACCGCAAGTAACACTGTGTTACAAGGAAAGACAGGGCCGAAGATGGTGGTGAGAAGGATCGGCTCGCTGCCAAGGTCGGTCTCCAAGGCGGCCGCCGTCGCGCTTCCCGGCGGGCGGCTGATGGTGCTCGGCGGCTACACGGGAACAAGCTCGCTCGACACGATCCTCGCCGGTGCGCCGAGCCGCCTGCGCGCCGTCGGCCGGCTGCCGCAGCCGACGCACGACGCGGCGGCGGCCGCGCTCGGCGGCTCCGTCTACCTCTTCGGCGGCGGCGAGAGCGTCTCGGTACCGACCGTGATCCGGGTCACGCCGAGCACGGGCGCGGCGACGGCTGCGCCGGCGCTCGACGAGCCTCTCTCCGATCTCGGCGCGGTCACGATCGGCGGCCGCGCGTACCTCGTCGGGGGCTACACCGGCACGCGGTTCGCGTCGGCCGTCCTCCGCTACCTCCCGCACGGCGGCACCGCGACCGTCGCCCGACTGCCGCACGGGACGCGCTACGCGGGAGTGACGGCGATCGGGCGAACGATCTACGTCGCCGGCGGGCTCACGACTGCCGGCGCATCGCGCACCGTCTACGCGATCTCACCGGGCGGGAGGCCGCACCGGATCGCGACCCTGCCGGCGCCCGAGGATCACGCCGCGCTCGCCGCGCTGAACGGCCGGCTCTACCTTGTCGGCGGCCGCCGCGTTCTGGCCGTCGATCCGGCTACGGGGAAGGTCGTGGTCGCGGCACAGCTGCCGACCTCTCTGTCCGACCCGACCGCGACGACGGTCGGCCGGCAGATCGTGGTGACAGGCGGCGGGACGAACGGCGTCTGGTCGCTATCGTCGGCCCCCGGTGGCTAGCGACTACGTCTACACCATGTACCGGGCCGACAAGTTCTACGGCCCGGACCGCCAGGTGCTCGCCAACATTTCGCTCTCGTTCCTGCCCGGCGCGAAGATCGGCGTGCTCGGCCCGAACGGCGCGGGCAAGTCGACGCTGCTCCGCATCATGGCCGGCAAGGACGAGCCGTCATCGGGCGTCGCCGAGCTCGCGCCAGGCGCGACCGTGGGCCTGCTCGAGCAGGAGCCCGAGCTCGATTCCGCCAAGGACGTGCGCGGCAACGTCGAGGACGGCGTCCGCCCGCTGCGCGACCTGCTCGACCGCTTCAACGAGATCAGCGCCGCCTTCGCCGAGCCGGACGCCGACTTCGACGCGCTCCTCGCCGAGCAGGCGAAGGTGCAGGACGCGATCGACCGCGCCGACGTCTGGCAGCTCGACGACCGGCTCGACCACGCGATGGATGCGCTCCGCCTCCCCGACGGCGACCGCGACGTCGACACGCTCTCGGGCGGCGAGCGACGGCGGGTCGCGCTGTGCCGACTGCTGCTCTCCGCGCCCGACCTGCTCCTGCTCGACGAGCCGACCAACCACCTCGACGCCGAGTCCGTACTCTGGCTCGAGCGCTTCCTCGCGGACTACAGGGGCACGGTCGTCGCCGTGACCCACGACCGGTACTTCCTCGACAACGTCGCCGGCTGGATCCTCGAGCTCGACCGCGGCCGCGGCATCCCGTTCCAGGGCAACTACTCCTCGTGGCTCGAGCAGAAGCAGGAGCGGCTCGCGCACGAGGAGAAGCAGGAGTCGGCCCGCCGCCGCACGCTCGCCCGCGAGCTCGAATGGGTGCGCGCGAGCCCGCGCGCGCGGCATGCCAAAGCGAAGGCGCGGCTCGGCGCATACGAGCGGCTGCTCGCCGAGGAGCAGAACGTCAGGCTCGACCGCGTCGAGATCCACATCCCGCCCGGCCCGCGGCTCGGCGACGTCGTGATCGACGCCGACGGCGTGCGCAAGGGCTTCGGCGACCGCCTGCTCGTCGACAACCTCACGTTCTCGCTGCCGCCGGCCGGCATCGTCGGCGTGGTCGGCCCGAACGGCGCCGGCAAGACGACGCTGTTCCGGATGATCGCCGGCGAGGAACAGCCCGACGGCGGGACGCTCCGCATCGGCGACACCGTCGAGCTCGCCTACGTCGACCAGGCGCGCGCCGACCTCGACCCGGCGAGCACGGTCTGGAAGGAGATCTCGGGCGGCCACGACACGATCGAGCTCGGCAAGCGCGAGGTCAACTCGCGCCAGTACACGAGCTGGTTCAACTTCAAAGGCTCGGACCAGCAGAAGCGGGTCTCGGACCTCTCGGGCGGCGAGCGGAACCGCGTTCACCTCGCGAAGCTGCTCCGCTCGGGCGGCAACGTCCTGCTCCTCGACGAGCCGACGAACGATCTCGACGTCGACACGCTGCGCGCGCTCGAGGAGGCGCTCCTCGACTTCCCCGGCTGCGCCGTCGTGATCACGCACGACCGCTGGTTCATCGACCGCGTGGCCACGCACATCCTCGCGTTCGAGGGGAACAGCGAGACGATCTGGTTCGAGGGCTCGTGGGCCGACTACGTCGACTGGATGAAGGAGACGCGCGGCCCGGACGCGCTCGAGCCGCACCGGATCAAGTACAAGCCGCTGGTGCGCGGCTAGGCGCCGCGCACCCAGCGGTCCCCCTCCTAGACGAGCGTCTTGATGAAGACCTCGATCTTCTCGATCGGGAAGGTCTCGGTCTTGATGACTTCGAGCTTGCCGATCTTCGCCAGCGCACGGAACGCGGCCGCGTTGTCGGGGTACTTCACGAGCGCGAGGAAGTCCCACGGCCCCATGAGCGCGAAGGTCTCCTCGAGAACTCCGCCCTCCTCCTCGATCAGGTGCTTGAACTTGTCGAGGTACTCGGGCGCCTTGTCGAGGGTCTCCCGGCCCTCGGGCGTCAGGGTGATCAAACCCGCATACGTGAACACGACGTCACCTCCTTCCGCCTCTCGACGCTAGGGGTTTCCCGCAACCCGAACGTCGGGGAATACTCGGATCGTGAGCACTGCTGCCGTCGTCATGACCGGCTCCTTCCCACCGGGTAGGCTCCGATCGTGGACGAGATCGCACCCGGCGTCCGGCACTGGACGGCCCTCCGCGAGTCGATCGGGAACGACGTCAGCTCGTACTACCTCGTCGAGGAGCGGGTGGCGATCGACCCGATGCTGCCGCCCGAGCGGCCCGAGTGGTTCCGGCCGGAGCACGCGATCCTCACGACGCGACACCACGACCGCGACGTGTGGAAGCTCGGCTGCACGGTCTGGGTCGTCGAGCAGGGAGCGCACGAGCTCGAGGGCCGAGGCGAGTTCCGCACCTACGCCTGGGGCGACGAGCTGCCGGGCGGGCTCGTCGCGCACGAGGTCGGCGCGCTGAGCCCGGACGAGACCGCCCTCCATTCGCCGGCGCACCGGGCGCTCGCGGTGGGGGACGGCGTCGTGCGCTGGGAGGCAGGCGCGCCGCTGAGCTTCGTCCCCGACAGGTTCATGGACGACCCCGAGCGCGACAAGGCGGGGCTGCGTGCCGCGTACGAACGGCTCCTCGCGCTCGACTTCGACCTGCTCCTGCTCGCGCACGGCGACCCGGCCGTCGGCGACGGGAAGGAGCAGCTCCGGGCGTTCGTCGAGGTTTAGCGCCCCGAAACGCCGTCCAGCATCCCAACAGATGCTGACGCTCTACCAGGCCGAGTGGTGCCCGTACTCCTCCGCCGTCCGGCAACGGCTGACGGAGCTCGGGATCGACTTCGTCGCGAAGCAGGTAGCGCCACGCCGGAAGGACCGCGAGGGCGAGCACGAGATCCCACTGCTGACGACCGGCGACGGCGAGCGGTTCGAGGGAACGGAGGCGATCTTCGAGTTTCTCGAGTCACTGGCGCCCGGCCCGGACGAGCAGGGCCACCGCGCGCAGTACCGCGCCCACCGCGCCGACCGCGCCCGCGAGACGACCGCGAGCATCCTTGCCGAGCAGGCTCCGCTGAACGCTACGCCTGCGGAATCCGCGCCTCGAGCGCGGCGGTGACCGCCTCGCGCACGGGCTCGAGCTCGATCCGGTCGAGCACGTCCTGGAAGAAGCCGCGCACGATCAGCCGCTCGGCCTCCGGCCGCTGCAGGCCGCGGCTCATCAGGTAGAAGAGGTCCTCGCGGTTCACGCGGCCGACCGTGGCGCCGTGGGTGCAGCGGACGTCGTTGGCGAGGATCTCGAGGCCCGGGATCGGCACCGCGTGCGTCGTCGGGCTCAGCATCAGGTTCCGGCACTCCTGGTACGCGTTCGTCTTCTGCGCGTCCTTCTCGACGCGGATCATCCCGCGCCAGACCGCCGTCGCCTCGTCGCGCAGCGCGCCCTTGAAGGCGAAGTCGCTCTCGCAGTCGGGGGCGATGTGCTCCTGGAACGTGTCGTAGTCGAGGTGCTGCTTGCCGTCGGCGAAGTACGCGCCCGTGACACGCGAGGTGGCGCCGCGCCCCGAGAGGTCGTTCTGGATCCGCGTCTTGCCCTTCTTCGAGCCGAAGCCGCCGGCGACCCAGTCCAGCTCGGCGTCGCGCTCGACGCGCGCGTGGTGCGACGCGAAGTGCCAGGTCTCCTGCGACAGGTTCTGGAGGGAGACGTACTCGAGCTTCGCGGCCGGCTCGACGAAGAGCTCGGTGACCGCGTTCGAGTAGGCCTCGGTGTCGGGCGACGGCGACGCGTACTCCTCGATCAGCGAGGCGCGCGCGCCCTCCTCGGCCACGACGACGAGCCGCCAGAACGTCTGGCCGGTCGCGGAGATGCGGACGTAGAGCGGCTTCTCGAGCTCGACGCCCTTCGGGACGACGACGAGGAGCCCGTGCTTCCACAGCGCCGCGTTGTGCGCAGCGAACTTCTCGTCCCAGCCGACGAGTGAGTAGAGCCGCTCGTGCTCCTCGGGCAGCGGCGCGAAGGTGACCCCCTCGGGCGCCTTCTCGATCTCGATGCCGTCGGCCGTGACCGTCGCGAAGCCTGCGACGTCGAGGTCGAGCAGGGTCTCGATCTCGGCCGACGCCGCGCCCCGGAAGGCGTTCGGGTCGAAACCGCGCAGGTCGGTGAAGCGCCAGTGCTCCTCGGTCGTGTCCGGAAGCGGCAGCCCCTCGTAGGCGGCGAGCGCGTCGCTACGACTCATGCGCCGCGTACCTCCGGTGCAGCATGAAGCGGTTGCCGTCCGGATCCGCGAACGGGGCCATGTGGCAGACGCCGGTGTCGAAGGTCTCGCCGACGAACTCGACGCCGCGACCCTCCAGCTCGGCGCGGGCCTCGGCGACGTCGGCGACCCGCAGCGCGATCGGCGCGCCGTTCGGGTGCTCGAACTCGCTCTCGATGTTCTTCGGATCGATCAGGTACAGGAAAGCGTTGTCGCCGAGCTTGAACTCGGGGAAGCCGCCCTCCCCGGTCTGCGGCAGGCCGAGCGTATCGCGGTACCACGCGGTCGAGCGCTGCATATCCCTCACGGGTACCGAGACGAAGTCGACGTGCTCGACTTCCACCTAGCCCACATCCCGCAGCGCGCTTGCGCGCGAGGACTCAGCCAACACTGCCTTCCATCTGGAGCTGGATCAGCCTGTTCATCTCGACGGCGTACTCGAGCGGCAGCTCCTTCGTGATCGGCTCGACGAAGCCGCTCACGATCATCGCGCTCGCCTCCGCCTCGGTCAGCCCGCGCGACATGAGGTAGAAGAGCTGCTCCTCGCCGATCTTCGAGACGGTCGCCTCGTGCCCGATGTCCACGTCGTCCGCGTCGATCTTGATGTACGGGTACGTGTCGGAGCGCGACTGCTCGTCGAGGATCAGCGCGTCGCAGACGACCTTCGACTTCGAGCCAACGGAGTTCTTGTCCACCTGCAGCAGGCCGCGGTAGCCGGCGCGCCCGCCGTTCTTCGAGATCGACTTCGA